>CAZLWX010000048.1:0-26267 GCA_964563295.1 uncultured Roseivirgaceae bacterium
AACATGGCGTATAAGGAAAAAGAAATAGAAAAGCTTTACTACTCCATCGGAGAAGTAGCTGAGATCTTCAATGTTGCCCCCTCCCTTATCCGATTCTGGGAATCCGAATTCGACATCATCAAGCCAAAGAAAAACCGGAAGGGCAATCGCCAGTTTACCAAAGAAGATATCGACAACGTCCGCACGATCTACCATCTTGTCAAGGAGAAAGGATTTACCTTGCAGGGCGCAAAGGAAATGCTCCGCAATGATTCCCAGGCGGTAAAAGACAAAATGGAAATGATCGATTCGCTTCGCAGCGTTCGCAACTTCCTGGTGGAGCTCCGCGAAAGGCTCCATTGATTGCTTTTTCCAGCGCCAGCAAAAAAACCTCTCACCCAATGGATCAAAGACGCCTCTCTTTGCTCGCCCTCCATTTTATTCCGGGCATTGGAGATTACCTCATACGACAGCTCATCAGCTATTGTGGCTCCGCCGATAAGGTATTCCGTACACCTAAAGGCAGGCTACTAAGCGTTCCCGGCGTTGGCGAAGTGACAGCGGAGGCCATCCGTCAAGGCAAGCCTTTCGCTTTCGCGGAAAAGGAGCTCCAACGCGCCGAGCGGGAAAATGTTCAGCTGATATTCTTCACAGACGAGAGTTATCCATCGCGATTGCGGCAGGTGAACGACGCTCCTTCACTGATATACGTGAAGGGGAATGTCAATTTTGAAAATTCTAAGACGGTCGGCATTGTAGGCACGCGCCAGGCAACACCCTATGGCCGCAGATGCGTTGAAGAACTGGTTCGGGACCTGGTTGTGCACAAACCGTTAATTGTTAGCGGTCTCGCCTACGGGATCGACATCCACGCCCACAAGCAGGCCATGCGGCACCACCTGCCGACCGTGGGCGTAATGGGTAGCGGGCTCGATGTCATCTACCCTTCTGCTCACATCGACATCGCAAGAAAGATGATGGAGCACGGAGCCCTTGTGACGGAACACCGGTTCGGCACCCAGCCCGACGCCCATAATTTTCCAGCCCGAAACCGTATCGTCGCGGCGCTCTCGGATGCCCTGATCATTGTCGAGGCCGCCGAACGCGGAGGCGCATTGATCACGGCCGATATCGCGAATAGCTACAACAAAGACGTCTTTGCGTTCCCCGGCAACATCGGACAAAGTCATTCGGAGGGGTGCAATAACCTGATCAAATCAAATAAAGCTCATCTTATCACTGGCATTCGCGATCTGGAGTACATCATGAACTGGAGTCGCGAAGACGCAACCATACTGAAAGATCCACCTTCACTGGATAACTATCTGCCGGATGAAAAGAAGGTGCTGTCGGTATTAATAAGTAATAGCAGGCAAATGATGATCGACGAGCTCAGTTGGAAGGCGAACATTCCCGTGAGCCAGCTGGCGGGAATCCTGCTGGCTCTTGAGTTCAAGGGAACGATTACGGCGATGCCGGGCAAGATGTACAAGTTGTCCAGGCTCTAGATCAATTTGGTTCATGCCTTGGCGGGAAGACGCCATCGGCGAGCTGCTGTGCCTCCGCAAATGCAATCCTGTCGATGCCGGCGTCAACACCGCGGTGTTCAAGATATGCGACAAGCGTCTCGGTGGCGATATTTCCGACAAGCTCGTCGTTTGCCATCGGGCATCCGCCGAAGCCGCGAATGGCGCCGTCAAACCTCCGACATCCGGCTTCATAAGCAGCGTCAATCTTTTGCCAGGCATCCTGCGGCCGCGCGTGCAGGTGCGCTCCCGGTTCAAGATCCGGAAATTGATTTCTGAGGGTGGTGAACAGAGCGCGGATGGTGTCCGGGTCAGACGCCCCGATGGTGTCGGCCAAAGAGATGACGTCGGCGCCGAGCGTGATGAGCACGTCGACAAAGCCAGTCACAAGGCCGGCATCGTATGGATCGCCGTAAGGATTGCCAAATCCCATGCTGATGTAAACGACCAGCTTCTTGTTTGCTGACACGCAGATATTCTTGATCTCATGAAGGATATTAAGCGCCTCCGCAATGGATGCGTTCGTGTTTCTCTTTTGAAATGTCTCAGACACCGACAGCGGGAATCCGAGATAGGCTACACCCTCAAACGCGGCGGCGGCCTGTGCGCCCCGAACGTTCGCAATAATGGCCAGCAAACGCGACGGGCTGCTTTCCCAATCCAACTTTTCGATCACGTCCGCAGTATCGCGCATCTGAGGGATGGCCTTGGGAGAGACGAAGCTTCCAAAGTCGATCGTGTCAAATCCGACGGCGAGCAGTTTGTTGATGTACTCGATCTTCTTCTTCGTCGGGATAAACGGGTGCAGCCCCTGCATCGCATCCCGGGGGCATTCAATGATCTTCATGAAATAAAAATAAGTCAAAGACCCGGATTGGCGCGCGACCCGCCAAAATTAATGACACGCCACGACGATGCGATCGCAAAGACGCCGCAACGGCGCACGGGTATCAACAATTTTTGCCACATTTGACGGCATGACAGTAGAGGAAAACGTCGACCTGCTCCCTTTCAACACCTTCCGGATCGAGGCCAGGGCGCGGTATTTCACTACGATCTCGACAGTGGAGGAAGCAATCGCTCTTTTTCAGTCGGACCTCTTTCGCAGTAACAGGAGAATCATACTGGGCGGAGGCAGCAACGTACTGTTCACCGGCGACTTTGACGGCCTCGTCGTGAAGAACGAACTGAAAGGAATCCACGTAGTTGGCGAATCTGACAACACCATCACGCTAAAGGTTGCCTCTGGAGAGAACTGGCACCAGCTGGTGATGTACGCTGTCGAGCGAGACTGGGGTGGCATCGAAAATCTGTCGCTTATACCAGGCACTGTCGGCGCTGCGCCGATGCAAAACATTGGCGCCTACGGCGTCGAGATCCGGGAAGTGATCGATCATGTTGAAATCATCGAGCTCGCGACAGGACTGGTGCGCCAAATGAACCGGGAGGAATGCCGGTTTGGTTATCGTGAAAGCATCTTCAAGCATGACCTGAAAGACAAAGTTTTCATTTCAAGTATTACTTTAACTCTCACCAAAAAGAATCATAATTTAAAAACCGGCTATGGGGCGGTCACCGATGTTCTTCGCGACCGAAAGGTCGAAAATGTGACCGTTCGGGCGATCAGCGAGGCGATTATCGAGATTCGCAAAAAAAAACTTCCGGATCCCGATTTGATCGGAAACGCAGGAAGTTTTTTCAAAAATCCGTCGATCAGCAAGCCAGAATTCGAGCAACTGAAAAAAGAATTTCCATTAATACCATCGTTTGCCGGCGAAAATGGTCTGATCAAAATTCCGGCGGCGTGGTTGATCGAACAATGTGGGTGGCGCGGCAAAACCCTTGAAAACATTGGTGTTCACAGGCACCAGGCACTTGTGTTGGTCAACTATGGCGGAGGTGATGGAAGTAAAATTTGGAAGCTGGCTCAACACATTCGTCGCTCCGTGGAAGAGAAATTCAAGATCAACTTGCATCCTGAAGTGAATGTGATCTGACTTCTTCGGCAGTCGAGGTGCTGCATCGGCACTACGAAAAAAAAATCCGGTTAAAAAAATTTTTTGCGAAAAATTTTTGCGAATAAAAATTATTGTTATAACTTTTCGTATCGTTTAATAGTATTTTAAACTAAAATTCAAAACGCTATGGCAAAATCAGCGAAGAAAGCAGCAAAGAAGTCTAAGAAGACTGCGAAGAAAGCTGCTAAGAAGAAGAAGTAATTAGGTAAAACCTAAAAGCTTTGCGAAGGGAAGTAATTCAGAATTACTTCCCTTTCGTTTTTTAGGACATGCATGTCATCAACACTTCATCCACGCCATTTTCTTCATCTCGATCATCCCTTCGATGCCCTGTAATGTCGATTCACAGCCCAAACGGCGATTGACTATTGCAAATACACCAGCGTTTCACTCGGTTGCGTAAATTTTATAGTACGTGTCCTTGTCTTCGGTGCGGGACACCCGTAACTTTCGAGTCCTAAAACGAAAAACCCATCATCGATATGGCAAAAACAGCTTCAAAATCCGCAGCAAAAGAACCCAGGAAAGCTGCCGCCAGACCTTCCAGGTCGACAGCAATGTCAATTGAGACTGCAAGTGAAGAAGCCTTGAGGAAGTTGCGTTCACTTGGACTTGAACAGCCCCTTCAAAATGATTTGGAATGGTGCCTGGGAAGTTATCGCGCCGATGGAAATCCTTCCGGCTTGTATTTGATGGTTGAACGCGCCATTGACGTGTTCAGAACTGAACAAGGCAAGAAGACTAAAGGCATTACGGCCAAGTTGGTCAACGACCTTCAGAAGTCTCTCGCGGGCCGCAGCTGATTTTCAAATCAACGCCGTCAGATTGAGCTGACCCTCGTATCGCCGCACATCGACTCCGAACTTGCGCAGGAAATCTACACCCTCGTCAGAAGGAAGACCCTTGAATTCGGCATAGGAGTTCAGGTAGATTACACTGCTGATCCCCATGCTGAAAATAATCCGTGAGCACGCCAGACAAGGCGACAATGTCAGGTAGAGCGTCGCCCCTTCGACCGACGTCTTATTTTTCACAGCATACAGGATGGCATTTTGCTCAGCATGAATGGCGAGTGAACAGCCTCCTTTGGAATCGCGCGGGCAACCGGTCTCGGGCCATTCCTCGTCACAGTTGTGCGTGCCGGATGGGGGTCCGTTATAGCCAATCGAAATAATCCTGGTGTCCTTCGTCAGCACCGCTCCCACGTGCCGCTTGATGCAATGCGAACGCTTGGCCAGGTTAACGGCCAGCTCCATAAAAATATCATCGAACTCCGGACGTGCCATGTGGTAAAAATAATCATTGCTTACTCATTACGACACAGTTGGCTCCGTGATGTTTCTCAAATTTGTATCTTTATTGCGCATGACCCGAAGCGGACTGACATTTGCACTCCTTTCAGCTCTATCAACAGTACTGTACGCCCAGGAAGTTTTCACCCCGCGACCAAGTCCGCTAGCACTCGCGACGATGCGTTATAAAGACGCCTATGTGAAAGTCACCTACTCCCAGCCTCAGAAAAAAGGCCGCAAAATATTTGGCGATCTGGTACCCTTTGGGCAAGTGTGGCGCACCGGCGCCAATGAAGCCACCGAGATCACCCTTACGTACGATATGATGATCAACGATCAGTTGATCAAAGCAGGCACTTATTCTCTTTTTACAATACCGCAGCCAGACGAATGGACCGTTATCCTCAACACTGACCTGGGCTTATGGGGCTCTTATAATTACAACTCCAAGTTTGACCTGGCCCGCTTTCAGGTGCCGGTCGCCCAGAATGACGTTATTTTTGAAGCGTTTACCATTATCTTTGAACAGCGCAACGAAATGGCAGACCTTTTGATTATGTGGGACGATGTGAAAGTCTCACTGCCACTTAAGTTCATCAATTAGACCCCCGATGCCCGGAAAAATTGTATTTATCACGCTCCTTTTCCCCGCGATCCTTGCCCAGGCCCAGAAGACCGAGGAACTCGAGCGAAGAAACGGCTTTAAAGACCTCAAGCTGGGAATGGTCGTTGACTCGGTCAAAGGAGCAAAACTCAAGAAAGAGTTCAAGGAAAAAGATGAGTTCCTCGCCCGTCTCTATGCCGTCGATAACCCCGAATATGAGTTCATTGGCGAAGTGCCAGTCAACCGCGTCGAGGTCAAAACCTACAAGGACATGATCTACCAGATCCACGTCGTCACCGACAAGGATCCTCGACTGATGAAGGCGCTGGAATCGATTTACGGTATAGCTGATTACGACATGAAGCGCGAGACGTATTTCTGGAGAAGCTCCAGCCTCGTCCTCAAATTCCGTTCATTCTCGAAAAAGCAACTCGAAATGATTTATACCTCGTACATCGTACTAAGCGAGATGGAAGCTGACAAAGGAAAAAAAGTGCAGGACATTGCCGATGACTTTTGAAATAAGAACTTAGCCACAAAACCATAACACCAATGAGAAATCTTTTTGCTATCGCTGTTGTTTTGCTGACCGTGGAAAGTACACGCGCACAGGAAATAACTGACCCAAAAGTGACCGAAGTATGGGAACCGGTGCCGGAAATTGTAACACCCGGTAATAATGGTTCAGCGCCTTCAGACGCCATTATACTCTTTGACGGACAAAACCTCGACCAATGGGTTGGTGGGGACGGCCAGGCTCCAAAATGGGCCGTTCAAGACGGATTCATGACCGTCGTGAAAGGCTCTGGCGGCATAAAAACGCGGCAGACGTTTGGTAGTATTCAACTTCACATCGAATGGCGTACACCGGCGGCGGTGCAAGGCGAAGGCCAGGGACGTGGCAACAGCGGCATCTTCCTCCAGGAGCGATATGAACTACAGGTACTTGACTCGTATGACAACCGTACATACTCCAATGGCCAGGCTGGCTCGATCTACAAGCAAACACCGCCGCTGGTCAACGCTTCGAGAAAACCCGGCGAATGGCAGGTCTACGACGTGGCTTTTACTGCTCCGCAATTCAACAGCGACGGAACACTGAAGTCAAAGGGCCGGATAACCGTCTTTCACAACGGTGTTCTCATTCACAACAATACCGAGATCCAGGGTACGACCGAATACATAGGAAAGCCGAAGATCCAGGCGCACGGCGACGGCTCACTCTTCCTGCAAGATCACGGCAACCCGGTTAGCTATCGCAACATCTGGGTACGCAAACTCTGAGTATAACATTCAGCGGACTGCAATGCGGTGGCGACGGCGCCATAATGAATACGTGATAGCGACCACGGCAATCACGCATACGGCAATGGATTGAGAATTCGACATAAACCCGTCGATCACAAAGCCACGAGCGTCGTCGCCTCTGAAAAATTCAAGTACAAACCGACCCGCGGCATACAGGATCAGATAAAGTAAGAAAAGCTGTCCGTAGAACTCGCGCCGTCCACGGAGGTAGAGCAACAACATCATGACGAGCAGAATGTAGAATGCCTCGTATAATTGCGTAGGGTGAAGGGGTGTGTTAAGCGGCTCGGCATAGCAGGCGGGGTCCGTGAATGTCACTCCCAGGAAACTATCCGTTGGCGTGCCATGGCAACACCCCGCCAGGAAGCAACCTATTCGGCCGAACATGTGAACAAGGCAAGTGGTAATCGCCATGATGTCGAGCATCCGGTATGGGTGCAGATGCTGTCGCTTGAAGTACCACCACATCGAGGGCACTGCGAAGAGGAATGAGCCATAAAAGACGAAGCCTCTCCCTCTGACCAGACGGCCGGGTTCGCTCAGGTATAAAGATGGGTCTTCAAAAAAAAGAAACACCTTGCCTCCAACCAGCGCGGCGAAGAATATGATTAGAAAAAGATTGTTGGCCTGGTCGAATGTTAGACCCGATTCCCTCTTCCCCTGAATAGCCAGGTACGTCACGCCCGCGACAGCCCCTAGCGCGATCATCAGTCCATAGCTGTAGATCGTAATTCCGCCGATCTCAAATAGTACCGGGTGCATGCTGTGTTAGACACAGGATCTTTCGCAAAAGAAAGAACCGTTTGGTTACTTGAGTCCGAGCTTTCTTAGCAGATCCGCGCTGAGGGCGGCGCGGGGAACCACCAGGCTGATCGTGTTGATGGCAAAATAATTCTCCGACACCTGGATGTATCCCTTGAACGGACCTATTTCACCCCAGGAGTTTTTCACGAGGAAGAACGTTTTCCCCCCGGGCGAGTGCTCCAGACCGACCAAATGCATAAGGTGGTCGTCTTCAGTAGTCAGGTTTTCAAATAATGTCTGACGGGTTTCAGTGTTCCAGGTCAACTCGGGAGCATCCGGGTTCACCGGACCCCCAGCCCCATGCTCATCTTTCCATAACAAGGCGAATCCCTCACGCTGGCGAAAATTTGCATTGCTAACATCGGCGTCCCACATCAATGAATATCCCCGCTGCACAGCCTGCTTCACCAGCTCGAGCATCTCGCTCATGGGGATATTATAATAGGACGCGCCACCATAGTTATCGGGAATTTCCAGAACAAAAGGTTGATAGTATTCGTGATGTGTGAAGCTGGTAAGCGCAACGTAATCTTCCTTGCGGAAGTGAAGGACCTCGTCCGCGAACGTACGGGGGGTATAAGTTTTCTCGCCGTACTGGAATGTCGGCGGCACAGCGCCCAAGTGTTCATCCAGGATCGATTGAAAGTTCGTCATCCAATCCGCCGGGACAGGTCTTTTAGACAATAAGCTATCGAGGTATTCCTTCAGGCGCGTATCCAGCGCCGAATGATCATGCGAACGCTTGCCAAGCAGCAGACCTGAGTACGCCGCTTCAGGCATCGCACCATAACGGGAGATCGCATTGATCACATCGTGGCCAAGACCTCCAGGCCCAAATTGGCCTTTGCCCTGGCGGAGTATGTAGTTTCTGGCTTTTTCAACGTAGATGTTGCGAACGATGAACATTTCCGAGAGGTCGAATTCTCCAAGCCCCGCGTTCATCGTCTGAGATTCGACCAATGAAATGGTGGAAAAACTCCAGCACGTCCCCGTTCTCGCCTGGTTTTTGACTGACGTGTGGTCGACCTCCTTCACCAGCGTCAGTTGAGCGTCACCCGATTGAGGTTGGGCGTATACCGCCGCCGCACAAAAAGCGAAGAATAGAATCAATCTTGATTTCATATCAACCTTTATAAGAGACCCGGTAAATGACATTAGCCTGATCGTCGGAAATCAGCAACGATCCATCTGCCATGACGAGGACATCGACTGGCCGTCCCCAAACTTTTTGAGTGGCATCATCAAGCCAACCGCTGGCGAATACCTCCTGCCCCACCACTTTGTTGCCTTCCAGTTTTACCAGGTTTACATCATGACCACTTTTCTTGCTTCGGTTCCACGAGCCGTGACGTGCCACGATGATTTGATTCTTGTAAGAAGAGGGGAACATATCTCCCGTGTAGAACTTCAATCCCAGGGGGGCAACATGCGGGCCTAATGGCTGCGCAGGCGGTGTAAACTCACTGCATTTTCTGTTGCCACCGAACTCGGGATCTTTGACGGTGCCCGCGTGGCAATAGGGAAAGCCAAAGTGCATACCCATGCGAGGAGCGTAATTGAGTTCGCAGTATGGAACATCATCCCCCATCATATCGCGACCGTTGTCGGTAAACCACAGTTCTTTTGTTTCCGGGTGCCATGTAAAACCGACCGAATTGCGAACGCCGCGCGCGAAGATCTCTCTGCCCGTACCATCCGGATTGATGCGCGTGATTGTTGCGAAGATCTCGTCTTTCGGGTCACAGATGTTGCAAGGTGCACCCACGGGCACGTACAGTTTCCCGTCGGGTCCAAAGGCGATGTACTTCCACCCATGGTGAGTCTCGGTGGGATAGTCATCCGTGATCACTTCGGGCTCACCCGGATTGGCGAGCTTGTTTTCAACATCACTGAATTTGAGAATACGGCTGATTTCAGCAACATATAAATCGCCATCCTTAAAAGCTACTCCGTTCGGGGAGTTGAGGCCTTTCGCTATTGTCCATTTCTTGTCGGCTTTATGATCGCCATCGGAATCCTTCACTGCGTAAACAGCGTCGCCATTTCGATTGCCGACGTAAACCACTCCAGACGGGCTCATCGCCAGTGACCGCGCATTATCCACTTCGGCGAAAATGTCGATGGAGAATCCTGCAGGCAGCTTGATCTTATCCAGGGGCAGCGTACTTGCATAATCGGTAATCGCCGCAGTACTTCCGTCTTCCGCGACGGCGGCCGGTTGTCCGTTGTCCTCACTACTTTGTTCACTGGAGCCTGATGTGCCGCATGCCAGGGTCCCGATCATCAGAATCGCAGGAAAAATCTTGATGGCTTTCATAATTAAGGTATTAAGGCAGGAAAATAAGGAGTTTTTATCGAGGGATGAAGCGATCATTCCGTTAGCGGCGGGACGACGGCTGTAAAAATGGCACGATCTGAGTATTTTTGCGGTTTAGTCAATGAATTAAACCCCGGCTACCAGGCCCTACCCGGTCGCCCGGCTTTTTAACCATCTGATTTCCAATTGTTTAATAGATGATTTCCGTAACCAACCTTTCCTATTTCATCGGCGGCCGTCCCCTTTATGAGAACGCCAATATGTTTATTCGGCCAAAGGATAAGATTGGTCTGATCGGCTTGAATGGCCGTGGCAAGTCCACGCTGTTGCGGCTCATCAATGGCGATTACACTCCTGATGGCGGATCCATAAGCAAAAGTAATGAGTGTACCATCGGCTTTCTCAACCAGGACCTACTCTCCTACCAGACCGACGATGCCATAGTAACCGTCGCGATGGAGGCCTTCAAAGACGCAGTAGAAACACAACGACAGATCGAGAAAATACTACACCGTCTGGAAAACGAATATTCAGATGAGCTTGTCGACAAGCTGGCGAGGCTTCAGGAGACATTCGATCACCTTGACGGATATTCTATGCAGGCAAAGGCTGAAGAGGTCCTGGAGGGAATTGGTTTCTCGACATCTGATCTGCACAGACCGCTAAAGGAATTCTCCGGCGGGTGGCGAATGCGCGTGATGCTGGCCAAGTTGTTGCTGGAGAAACCCTCTTTGTTGATGCTGGATGAACCCACGAACCACCTTGATTTACCCTCCATCGAGTGGGTTGAGAACTATCTGCGCACCTACGACGGCGCGGTTATTATTGTATCGCACGACCGGCGCTTCCTTGACAACGTGGTTACCAGAACTGTTGAAGTCACGCAACAGCAACTGGTGACATACGAAGGCAACTACTCTTTTTATTTGAAGGAAAAGGAACTGCGCCAGGAGATCCAGCAAAATGCTTACGAGAATCAGCAGCAAAAGATCCGGCAAACGGAACGATTCATCGAACGCTTTAAGGCCAAGGCATCGAAGGCCAGGCAAGTCCAATCACGGGTCAAGTCGTTGGAACGCATGGAGCTGGTGGAAGAAGTTGTCGATGACACCGCCGCCGTCAACTTTCGTTTCAGATTCAAACAGCAACCCGGCCGGTTCATTGTCAATCTCAACCACATATCGAAAGCATACGGTTCGCTCCAGATCCTCGACAATGCAAGTGCCGCCATCGAGCGGGGCGACAAGATCGCGTTGATTGGCGCCAACGGCAAGGGCAAGTCAACATTGCTGCGTATCATCGCCGGTGATGAACCGATTGAAGGCGAGCGTATACCTGGATACAACGTCATTAAAACTTTCTTTGCCCAGCACCAATTGGAGGCGCTGAACGTGGAGAATGAGATCATCGAAGAACTCAAACAGGCTGGGTCGGGAAAGACCGAGCAAGAGTTGCGCAACGTCCTGGGATGTTTCCTGTTCTCAGACGAAGATCAATTTAAGAAAATAAAGGTGCTGTCCGGTGGCGAAAAGTCGCGGGTAGCCCTCGCCAAAACCCTGATCTCGGAAGCCAATTTCCTTTTGTTGGACGAGCCGACCAACCACCTGGATTTTATTTCAGAAAACATCCTGATCCAGGCCCTCCAGCAATATCAGGGAAGCTTCATTGTTGTCTCCCACAACCGGCATTTTGTAAGCCAGGTCGCCAACAAGATTTGGTTTATTGAGGACAAACAGATCAAGGAATATCCTGGCACGTACGAGGAATACGAATATTGGAACAAGAAGCGCGCGGAAAACGTCAATGCTTCCGCTGTTCCTTCAAAAGCAAAGGCCGCAAAAACGGAATCTTCGCCCCGCCAGCCTTCGCCCGACGCGCGTATCAAATCACTCGAGAAGGAATTGAAAAAAGTCGAGTCGGAGATCGAAAGTCTTCAGACTAAAAAGGAGCAGATCGAGGCTGACCTTGCTACGGAAGCCGTTTACGGAAACCCGGATCGCCTGAAGGCAACGCAGGCGGACTTCAACAACATCGTCAAGAGACTTGAAGTCGCCAACCAACAGTGGGAATCCATTGCGACGGCCATCGATGCCCTGGGCTGACTAATGCCAGCCGAGACCCAACTGCACGGTGAGGCGTTCGCTATTGCGGGTCACGTACTCCCTGAATGGCGACTGTTGCCACCATCGACTCGATCGTTCGTAATTTAATCGCTGAAATTTGTAGCCGGCAATGAAATAGATGCGCCACTGTCCTGCCCGCAAACTGTACGAGATTGCCGGATGAATCATGTGACCGCGGTCCTCCCGATAGATATAAAAATCCTCTGTATTGTTAATTCGGCGTGCCCAGGAGGTTCCAACATTCAGCTGCAATTCCAGCGCACGTTGCCGGGACAACACGGGCGCGTAGGAACCGTGAACAAGAACGGGAACAACATGCCACTTTTGATACCGATCATACCCACCTCCGATGCCTGCACTCCAATGCTTCCACCGCACTCCGTGGACGGTTGTCACTTGTATCGTCGCAGCCCCTCGGGTTCCATATAACGGGCCGGCAACGATCTGATTGAAATATACAAATGCCGAATCCTGGGCATTAACCTGCGCCGAAAGGAGAAAAATAAACGCAAAGGCAAGTTTAATCTTCATGGACCACCGGCAAGCTGCTCAGCAGCGTGATATTGGCCGGGTCCGAGTAATCGAATTGCGATATCCCGTCTTCCCCAATCATCATGAGCACATTGTTGAAGGGGATCACGTCAGTCGCCTGAATATCGGCGTAGTGGGCCAGTTGGTGGCCTGCAATAGCCTGCACATCGGAGGCATCGTATACTTTCAGTCCCGCCGCGCCATCGCAAATGAAAAGTATGGACTGGTCAATGCCAAGGCCGTGGGGGTTTGTCATTGGATAGGTCGCGATCACTTGTGGATTTGAGAGATCTTTAATGTTGATCACCTCCAGCTGATTTGTAAATCCCTCACACGTTGTACCCGAGCGCAAGGTGACGTAGGCGATGGTGTCTTGTACTACGACCGGGTCGCAAACATTGACGTGCTGATATGTGCTGATCATCACGGGCTCCGAGGGTGTACTCACGTCCATGATGTGCATTCCCGATCGCGCACCGACGAACAGGTTATTTCCATAAGGGAAAATAGTTTCCAGGTCTCCCCAATAAGAAACAAGGGTTTTGCCCTCGAGCTCCGGGCTGCTCCCCGCGATATTGATGGACTGAACATGGCCCTGGTCAAGCACAAAAAGGTGATCAAAGGCGATCGTAAATCGCGCCATAGAGCCGCCCACCCCGGGGCCAGAGCCGGTCCCCGGAGCTAAGGCTGCACTCTTATCAAAAAAAGCCATGACTGGCATGGCGATGCCTGTTTCATAATAGAATCCGCCCCACGGCATATAGTGGGCGTCACAATCCGTTTGGTCTATTTCGACATGGGTCTTCTCAACCCAGTCCGTGACCAGGCCTTTCTCGGGGTCCATACCGAATCCCATGGAGTTATAGGCTGAAAAGACATTCTCCATTCGTCCCACCTCATGAATGTCGCTGGGGCTGGTAATGTCCAACAGCACCAGATCGATGTAACTGTCAGCGTACAGCATGTTGCCCTTTGCGGCGATGTCGTAGTTGCCCGGGACGTTGACGAAGCTTTTAGGCTGGGGGTTTGACGGATCGCGGTTGTCAATAACGTGGATGCCTTTGCCGGGCTCATTCAGAAACAGCCACCCATCCTTGAAATAGATTTTTCCAACGGATTGAATTGGTGCGGGTTCGGCCTGGCTCACGCCGGCCCGGATAGTCTCCAGGGGCGTGTATACCGGTTCATAGTACGTGTACTCCAGCCGACTCTCACAATCATCTGTGCATCCCTCCAGCAACACGCTAAGTCCCAACAGCACAGCCAGGAAGACGAGAGCGTATAGGAAGACATGGACTTTCTTTTGAAGGCGGTTCTCCAGCGTTTCCATGTTGGGGTGTTTTGATCTTAGACCCCGCCTGATAGCGACAGGTTGGAACGCTTAGTTAAAAATATATCGAAAACGCAGGCCGACGTCGAACGTAAGCGGTGATGCTTTCACGTCAAAGCCTGACTTGTAGACACTGTTCAACGGATAGCGGATGCCGGGATTCAGGGAAATCCGGTAATTCTGGCCGAATTTATAGCTAAGCTCTGTACTGGCGAGCCCACTTAAATTCACGGGGCGGTACGGTGTGTCCTCGCCGAGGACATCAGTTGCCTTATCGAGGTCGCCGCTGCCCGCACTCACGGTGTTCTGCAGGAAGACGTCGGTCGCGACCCCTGCCGTGACTTGAAGAGCGATATCGCGGTTCAACAAAAGATATCCCGCCTGCACCGGTATGGTCAGGTAACGAATATTGTTGTTGACATTGTAGGGTGCAGTCGATACCAGGGCTTCCTGTCCAGAAAAGTCAGCCTGGGGCAACTTACCAATTTGACCAATCGATGCGGGCTTGAATGTTGTGAAATCGGCAGTTCGGATCGCAGTCTGGGCCGTAAAGTCCGAAAACTGGGTGAGGTAATTGACACCACCTTGCAGTACCCAGCGCGGCGCGATCTTCTTGCCGATGTTTACACCCATCGAGTAGCTGGTGCCTGATGCCCTGACTTCCTCCCTGGTCTGGGGGCTGTTCTGGGCCAGGAAGTAGTTGCTGGGCGCCGATGATACGCTGGCGTTCGCCGATGTAAACGATCCAGCAGCGAATCCGATCGAGCTCCACAGGTTCTCGCTGTTCTCGTCGGAGTCGTCATGTTTCTCATCGCGCAATTCTTCCTCGCGCTGGTCAAGCCTGGCCAGCATTAGCGCAACAGGGTCAACCCGCTCCTCTCTTGCGGCCAGCTTCAGGGATGTTCTCTGGCTCAAATTGACAATCGGCGGGAGCGGGCGTTGCTCCAGAATGACTGTTCCGGATGGCTCGACATCATTCGCTGCTACGGCAGCGTTCATTTCTGAAGGCATCGGGGCGACTTGCAAAGATGATTGAGTGCGTTGTGGGCTCGATCTTCTGGACTTCAATGATGTTTCCCCGGAAGCAAGAGCGCGTGGGTTTTCTCCCGGCGAAATAGATTGAGCTCCATCACTTTCTGTGGAAGTCCGGGGAGAAGATTCGCCTGGCGGCAGCACTTGCTCAGCGGTCACAGTTAATTGTGTGGGAGCGGTTGAATTGTCACGAGTAACGTAGATCCCGATGCTGAAGGCTACGGCGAAGATCACCGATGCGGCAGCAAGCGTTTGGTAGAACACCAGCCGTTTGCGGAGCGTGAGTCCCTTTTCGCGCTCGAGCTCCAGCTCGACGGTTCTCCAGGCGTTATCCGAAGGAGTGACTTCTGCTCCCTCAAACGCTTTCTTTAGTGACTCTTCAAATTCTCGCCTCTCCATATCGGACAAAATAGGATGATTCTTTCGCTAACTTCTGCTGCAGTAATCCACGTGCACGCGCATATTGCGATTTGGACGTACCTTCCGAGATCCCCAGCATTTGTGCAATCTCCTTGTGATTGTAGCCTTCCATCGCAAAGAGGTTGAAGACGATCTGGCATCCGTGTGGCAACGACTGGATCATCTCGAGCAGCTGGGTAAAGTGAACACCTGCAACACTGATTTCATTGTCGGGGATGTCCATATCGTCGACATCAACCATGGGGTAGAGATATAATTTCTTCCTTTGCTGGTTCAGGGCAGTATTGACCATGATGCGGGTGATCCAGGTTTCCAGCTTACTTTCATGCCTGAAGTCCTTTAACCCATTGAATACTTTCACAAATCCTTCCTGCAAAATGTCCTCGGCCTCTGCGGTCGTTTTTGAATAGCGAAGGCACACGACCATCATTTTTCGGCAATAGCGTTCATACAAAGCATTTTGCAGGCTCCTGTTGCCTTTCCGGCATCCATCTATGAGCTCCTGTTCGCTGAGCATTAATCCGCTGGTACGGCCGTTTTCAATCATATTAGACTCCTAGAATGTCGCGAAGGTTGGAATTGTTTTATTTTTTAGCTTAGAATCATGAAAATTAACTTGCTCATAATCATCTGCTTACTGTCCGCCTGCACCCCTCTTACCCAGACTTCTACAAGTTACGATTCACAATCGAAAGTATTGCAATACACGGACCGGGCCTATGAGCCACAAATCAAGACTATTGTGATCAAACCCGGCTTCAGTGACCCAGCCACGTACCTGGAGCCTGCCGTCACGCAGCTAGGCCATTGGAATCTGCGGCTCGAGTTTGACGACTTGCAGTCCAATCGCGATTATTATTACCTGCGCATTGTGCATTGCAACCGCGACTGGACTCGTTCGGCTCTTCAGGACCTCGATTTTATGACCGAATACAACGAGTTTCCGATCACAAGTTTTGAATATTCGGTCAACACTCATCTTCCCTACATCCACTACTGGATCGATCTGCCGGCGGTGAAGCTTCCGGGTAACTACGTGGCAGTGGTCTACCGCCAGGGGAACAAGAACGACATCCTGTTATCCAAGCGATTCATGATATACGACTCGCGCATTGCCTTCTCAGGCGAACGGAACCTGATCGGAGCCGGCACCATTGCCGCCATCAATCAGCAGCTGAATTTTACCGTAAGTTACAAGGATTTGGAAGTGATTAATCCCCTGGAAAATCTCCATGTAACCATCATGCAGAATCACCGCTGGGACAACATGGCGCAGGATATCAGGCCGAGTTTTGTACGCGAGATCGAGAAACAAGTTGAGTATCGGTTTTTCGACGGCAAGGATATGTTCAAAGGTGGCAGCGAGTTTCGCTTCTTTGATTTGCGTTCGCTTCTTTCACCGGGCAGAAACATAGCGTCGGTTGATAATCGCGCAAGGCCATTTGAAGTGTACATCGAACGCGACAAGCCCCGCTCTTTCCAGGCGTACTCCCAATATGATGATTACAACGGCCACTTCATCATCGCCAACCTGGACTATAGCTCCATCAACTTCGCCAACTATGCCTTTGTGAACTTCACGCTGGCATCGCCACCAATTGACGGGCGCGTTTATGTTACCGGAGCTTTTCACAACTGGGCCCGGGACGAGGAAAACCTCATGCATTACGACAGCGCTCGTCGCGAGTACACGGCAAGACTTCTGTTAAAACAAGGCTGGTATGATTATCAGTACGCCGTTGAATCCAGCAAGCTACCCTACTATGAACTTGAGGGCAGCCACTTTGAAACGGAGAACTACTACGAAATCCTCGTGTATTACCGCCCCTTCCAGTTACGGGCCGATCTGCTTGTCGGGTATCTCAGGCTGGCTAAGAATGAACGTTAGGCGTAGGTCATTTCCTGTTCGGCAGTGCGGTGAATCGAATCGTTATTGGCGATGTCGAGCATTCCGAAACCCTTGAATGTGAAATGGCCCAGTCCATTATCATAGACGAACTGCTGGACTTCACGGGCGGCGTATAGCGTGAAAGGGAACGTGTAACCACGCACCTCAAACTTGATGTCGTTATCGAAAAGTGGATAGATCCGCGCAAACTTCTTATGCGATGTCTGGATCCGCTGGATGTAGTCCCGGTCAGGCACGATCTGGAATTTGTAAAATGTCCCCAGCTGCTCGGCCGAATATCTCCCGGTTGCCTCCATACGCGCGATGGTCGACTCATACAGGAGGTCTGAAAACTCGTCGCTGTCAGGCGGAACAAAACGTTTAGCGGATTCATCATTAAACGTTGCCTGGATCAGGACGATGGGTGATATGCAAAGGAATCGCGACTCGTCGCCGATCTGGACAGGTTCTTCGGTTTCCACGCTCTCGGGGGCAAGGTGCAGATTCCCCACAATGATTTCCTTCTGTTCAAAGATCCGCGCAAGTAAGTAATCAAGGAAGTTCTTATCAGAACACGCAAAAACCAACGTTACTTTAGCGGAATAATAATGGAGTCCCTTGCGGCTAACCTTGGTTTGGCCCTTGAGGCCCGAGAAATTGAACTGGTTGAAGTCCAGGTACGACTTATCCGGCCCAAAAACCAGCAAACCTTTTATTACCTGCGCCAGCAAATACTGATGATGAAAAGGAACGTAAGCTCCCCTGTTCTTCAGAGAAAAAATAATCCTGGTTCTCAAACCTAAAAAATTTACTGGGGCTAAAAAATACTACCCTTGCCAAGCCGCTTCTGATTGAAACTGAGCGGTTTATAAAACTAACAAAAAAATAGAAAGTTTTGTACCCAGCCGCAAGGAATCTTTAAACATTGAACCGGAAATGCATAATGTCGCCGTCCTGGACCACGTATTCTTTGCCCTCTATGGCGATTTTACCGGCCTCCTTACACGCCTGCTCAGTCTTATATCGCTGATAATCAGGTAACTTAATGACTTCTGCTTTAATGAATCCTTTCTCAAAATCCGAGTGAATTACCCCGGCAGCCTGGGGCGCTTTCCAACCTTTTACGATGGTCCATGCCCGAACCTCCTTTTCCCCGGCGGTGAAGTAAGTAATCAGGTCCAGCAGGTGGTAGCAGGCCCGGATGAGCTTGTTGAGTCCGGACTCCCGGAGGCCGTATTCTTTAAGAAATTCCTGCCGATCGGCCTCATCTTCCAGTTCAGCGATTTGAGATTCAATGGCCGCGCTGATCACGATGACCTCCGCGTTTTCACCTTGAATGTGTGCTTTGAGCGCATCAACGTATGGGTTACCCGTGTGGATAGATCCTTCATCGACATTGGCGACATAAATCACAGGTTTGGCGGTCAGCAGTTGGAGATCGGCCACAGCTTTTGTGTCGTCCTCTTCCATCGGCACCGCACGCGCGTTTTTTCCGGAAGCGAGGGTGTCCCGGACATGCTGGAGGGCTGCCAGTTCTTTGCGCGCCTTGGTGTCGCCGCTGCGGGCTGCCTTCTCCACCCTGGCGATCTTTTTTTCAACCGACTCGAGGTCGCGAAGCTGCAGCTCCGTGTCGATGATTTCCTTGTCGGCTACAGGGTCGATCCGGCCGTCAACATGGACGATGTTGTCATTTTCGAAACAACGCACGACATGAACGATCGCGTCTACTTCCCTGATATTAGCGAGGAATTGATTGCCGAGACCTTCACCCTTGCTCGCGCCCTTTACCAGTCCAGCGATATCAACAAATTCTATCGTGGTCGGCACCACGCGCTGAGGCTTGACCAACTCCTCCAGGATTCTGAGTCGTTCGTCCGGCACGGTGATCATGCCGACGTTGGGTTCTATTGTACAAAACGGGAAGTTGGCAGCCTCAGCCTTGTTATTGGAGATGGAATTAAAAAGCGTCGATTTCCCCACGTTCGGAAGGCCAACGATACCACACTGAAGAGCCATAGCAGCGAATTGGAATTTAGGGCGCAAATATAGGGCATTCGTCACTAAATGTTCGCGCGAATGGCGACGGTCTTCAAAAACAAAAAGCCCCCGCGTTGGCGGGAGCTCTCCGGATTAGGTATAGGTGTGTTACTAAGTCAATCCCACTTCAGTTCGCTGTCCAGCTCGGTAGTCCTGGCATCAGCGGACGGCGTTGTTGCTTCTGCTTCTTCACGTTCAGAAACCTGAGCATGATCAAATTGAGAGAAGTCAATATTTGGCATCAACTCGGTCTTCACGTGGTTGATCGTGCCCGTCAGCGCCTCGAGGAACTTATTGAAATCCTCTTTGTAGAGGAAGATCTTATGCTTCTCGTAGGTGAATCCATCCTCCTTATAACGCTTCTTACTTTCAGTGATAGTAAGATAGTAGTCATTGGACCGGGTTGCTTTTACATCAAAAAAATAAGTCCTTTTACCGGCCTTAACCTTTTCGGAATAAATTTCATCCCTGCCGTTATTCTTGTTTTCTTCCACAATCCAGTCAGTTTAAGAGTTAGGTTTTATGAATTGGTTCTACCGAAGATAGTACTTTGACAAATCATTGCAAACTAACCCGTAAATATTTTAGTTTAAGTATATTAGGCCCTTTTGCCTGAATTCGGGGCGAAAAATATCACATTCCCGTCATTTTCCAAGCCATTGTGAGTGTCAAACTAACGGAAATCAACCAAAACATAAGCCTCGAACTGCTAGCCAGGCAGCTTGTTGAAGGCTTCATCACTGGTCTGCATAAATCGCCCTACCACGGGTTTTCGGTCGAGTTCGCTGAACACCGATTATACAATGACAATGAGAGTACACGGCACATCGATTGGAAAGTCTATGCCCGTACCGACAGGTTATTCACGAAGCGTTACGAAGAAGAAACCAACCTTCGCTGCCTGATCGCGCTCGACACATCGCCATCCATGTACTACCCGGAAGGCTCGGAATCCAAGATCAGGTTCAGTGTTTACGCCGCCTCGGCCCTAAGCTATTTGCTCCACCGGCAGCGTGACGCCGTCGGGTTATGCCTCTTTTCCGATCAGGTCGACATGCTGACACCCGTAAAGTCCACGCCATCGCACCTCGATAAGATTTTTACAGTTCTTGCGAATGTACCCACCCGGCGTCAAAAAAAGGACAACACACAGGTCGCCAGGGTACTCCATGAGATCGCGGAAAAGATCCATCGGCGATCACTGGTCATTATTTTCAGCGACATGTTCGACAGCCAGGACCTTGATGATGTTTTCAAGTCTCTTCAGCACCTGAAGCACAACCGGCATGAGGTTATCGTGTTCCATGTGATGGATAACCAAACGGAGCTGGAGTTCAATTTTGAGGACCGGCCCATGGAATTTATCGACTTGGAAAGCGGCGATCGCATCAAGCTAAACCCCGGAGACATTAAGAGTCACTATCGCAGGGAGGCGGAAAAGTTCCACCACAGCCTCAAGACGCGTTGCAATCAGTTCAAGATTGATTTTGTGGAAGCCAATGTGCAGAGCGATTTCAACACGATTCTTCAGACCTACCTGATCAAGAGGACGAAGATGCGGTGAGAAAGGATTGGGGAGGACTAGTTTTGTTCCACTTCCTGGTGGAGCCAGGCTTTTTTTGCGAGCAACTCTTCCTTCGTCTCGACGTGATCGGGATCGGGGACGCAGCAGTCGACTGGGCAAACGGCAGCACACTGAGGTTCCTCATGAAAGCCCGTGCATTCCGTGCATTTACCTGAAACGATATAATAGAATTCGTTCGAAACGGGCGGCTGAGGAGCCTTACCGTCCACGATCGAACCGTCTTCAAGTTCTACATTTTCCAGCTTCGTTCCGCCAGCCCAGTTCCACTCTCTTGCGCCTTCGTAGATGGCAGTGTTTGGGCATTCCGGCTCGCATGCACCACAGTTGATGCATTCGTCCGTGATCATTATTGCCATGCTTTTCCTACTTTTGACCTTCTATTCTCCACAAAAATACTTGAAAATACTAACCCTCAAAACATAGTTGCCCTGTCAAAAGTTTATGAATACGCGCGACCGCATCACGGCGTTTGAAAAACTTGGAAAATACATCAGCGCAATCGATGAAGAAACCCTTTCGGCGCTCGTCCGACGCGCAGGAAATGAGAATCCCTGGTTCACCCGGGCGAGTACTCAGACTGCTTTCAAAGGTATTTTGAAGTACCTCGAAGCCGATGCGCTCAAGAAATGGGTTGCCGGTTACGACCTTCAGAAAATCAGTCCAAAAACCGTCGCCATTGTCATGGCCGGAAATATTCCACTGGCTGGGTTTCATGACTTCCTCGCTGTAATCCTGAGTGGACACCGCGCGCAGGTCAAGTTAAGTTCGAAGGATTCGGTGCTCCTGCCCTACCTCGCCGCCAGACTCGTCGAAATAGAACCCTCGCTAGCTGAACAAATTCAGTTTCAGGATCAACTTAGGGGCTTTGACGCCGTCATCGCCACGGGAAGCGACAACTCGGCACGTTACTTCAATTACTACTTTGGAAAATACCCACACATCATCAGGAAAAACAGAACGTCCTGCGCAGTATTGACAGGCAGCGAATCAACGCCAGAGCTTGAAGCGCTCGGTCACGATGTGTTCTCTTATTTCGGCCTGGGCTGCCGAAATGTTTCGAAGATCTTCCTTCCAAAAGGCTTCAACCCCTTAACCATCCTCTCTTCCTGGGAATCGTTCCGCCAGGTAGTTGATCATTACAAATACCATAATAACTACGACTACCAAAAGTCAATTCTGCTCGTAAATGGAGTTCCGTTCCACGACTCGGGTTTTGTGTTGCTTCAGGAAAGCGACAAATTGGTATCACCGGTGTCGGTAGTCTACTTCGAATACTATGACGACGAGGGGTCGCTGGGGTTGAAATTGTCCGCCCAACATGAAAAAATCCAATGCGTAGTTGGACATTCCTCGCCCGATTCAATCCCGTTCGGAAAAGCACAGTTTCCGGAAGTATGGGATTACGCCGATCGGGTGGATACCCTGAGTTTCCTCGCGGGATTGAGTTAAGGCGAATGACCGCGAAGGATTTCAACCCAGCCCGTAAGCGGCGCTGATCCGGCAATTTGTAATTGATAGTAATATACACCGTCTGCCGCACCCGCACCCTTCCAATCATTTTGATAGTTGTCGGTCCTGTAGACCACCTTGCCCCACCGATTCGAAATCACCAATTTCACCTTTCCTGTTTCCACCGGCAGGTTGCGGATATAGAAAGAATCGTTTGTGCCATCATCGTTGGGCGTGAAGATGTTGGGGATAAATAGATTCTCGTCCATCGGAACAAGCACAAACTGTGAGATACTGCATCCCAACGAGTCCACTACTTCGATCAAATATTTGCCCGGGGGAATGGATGAGTATGATTTCTGATACTGTTGATTCCCGTTCGCCAGCACTTCTTCGAAGTTGGTTGAGAATGAAGGCAGCGACGGCGATGCTGCAGAATCAAGGTCAACCCTGATGCTGTATGGAATAAAACCTCCAATAATGTTGGCCACTTTCATACTACCGTTTGCGATGTCGGGGTAGGACTGCTCCGTCTCGCCTAAGGTGATACCGAGAGGCACTGGCGCTGTGAACTCATGTACTGTTGAATGAATGTCGCAGTCAAGAAGGACGTTGTGTTGCACGATCTGAATCTCGTATTCGCCAGGTGTCTGAAGGAATGAATGGTTGTCATAATCCAGTAAGATACTTCCCGTGGCTGGCAACGCCGAGAACGGAACTGTCTCGACCACAACATCGGTCAACGCTTCATAGATCCTAATTTCAAAAGGACTATTGGCGTCACCGGAAACATTGACCAATGACACGGACAGCTCGTTTCCGGAACACTGGGGCGCGAGATCAAACGAAACAGGCGAAGGCCCTGTAATGGCGATCATATCTGTGCGCGTCGGACATGCCGCCGTGTTGGACCGGGCGTACACATAGTATTGGCCAACGGAGAGATTGCCGAACGTAACAAACGGATTGGAATAGTTGAGGAAGTCTTCATCCGGTGGCTCATTGAATTGGTCGGTGCTAAGGGCAACCGTATACGTTCCCGGGGTACTGATGGCTACCGAGATGGCCCCGCTGAGTCCATTATCGGAGCAGTCGGCGTTGGACTTATTAACCTGGACAGGAATAAGGCCGGGGAATGTGACCGTTGCCGCGGTATCCGACTGACAGCCTGAGTCGTCGCGGGTCGTAAGCGTGTATGTTCCGCGCGATAACCCTGTGAAGTCGGTAGCGGTCTGGAAGCTTTGTCCACCATTAATTGAGTACTCGTATCCTCCTGTGCCGCCCGTCGACGTAATCCCGGTGATCGCGCCATCGTCATTGTCGCAGCTCGCCGGTGTGATGTTGAAAGAAGCCTTGATTTTGGCATTGCTGTCCTGCATCACAAAGGTGACGGATGCATAGCATGGATCGGAAGAATTTCGCCGGACGCTGATAACCCGTTGAAATATGGGCGCAGGTCCCGCTGGAATTCCGGAGATCTGACTGCCGGCCGTAAATGGCTTGAATGGGTCGGAGATGCCGGCATCGAGCGACCATTCAAGGGCATTTCCGGTTTCGCCAGGCACATCCAGGACAACGGATCCCGTCGCCGTGCCGAAGCATTCAGGTGGAATAATGTTGGACACCACGGGCATACCCACTGTACCGGATTGATCGATGGTGACATCGCCGGTTTTCATGCAGGAAGAGTCACCATAGACGATTGTGTAATGATAGATGCCCACCGGGAGATTAGCGAACACCGTGTCATTATAGATCGTTTGGGAGATGGCCATGTTCGTACTCGATATGCCCTGGATCGAAATCTGAACACCGACGGTATTCAACACCGGGAAGAATGGCTTAATGCTGAAGTTAAGTCCTCCGTTAGACAGCGTGCATTGTGCAGGTGCCGAGGTTGGGACTATCACCACCGTGGCACAGGTACCCGTGCCCACCGGGGTGCAGTCGATAACGTCGACCACGATGTCGGCACCCGGGCCCTCGCCGCACGGATACACCGCTCGGGCTGTGAATGTCGCAGAACCGACGACGGACAGGTCGAGGTCGGCAGACGATGGTGTAAAATCAGGGCCCGTTGCGAGCAGCGCCGCGCCACTGTACCAGTTGAAATCGGTGACACCAGGACTGGTGGCTGTCAGCGTTGGGGCAGGGTCATCCAGGCATACGTCAATGGGTGAGCTCACGGTAGGAGGACCTGCCAGCTCATACGCAAAACTCAGCCGTGAAAAACTACTCAACTCAAAATACTCGATGACAAAATCATGCAGGCCCGCAGACAGGCACACCGTAACATTATCAGACTCGAAGCTATGGCTGTCAAAGTTGTCAATTTCCACATTTCCATCGACGATAAAGCGCATCCCCTCATCGCTACCAATGGTGAACGTATAGACTCCTGCGGCCATGGTCCGGGTCATCCGGTACCGTACTGAGAAGTTATCAAAATATGATCCGCAAACATTTGCCCCTGACAGTGGTAATGCATTCGAGAGGTTCAGGTCGAATTTATCCGACGCAACATCGTAACTGGATACGCCGAGCGAAGCCATGTCAGCCTCCGTTATGAATCCGCGGTAGCGGGTTGTCGCGTAGTCAATATTAGTAAATGGTGGAGTGGTGATGCCCTGATCGTCGTACACATAGCCAATCCATGTCTCGTTGCCGGGTGTTATTTCGTCCCCATTGATGGTGTTGATCGTGACCGTCACAGGAGTGGCTATACTGACACAACCCGTGACCGAGTTTCGCACTCGAAGAGAGGCACTATAACTACCTGACACAGCAGCGGCTGGAACGACAAGAGCAATAGGACTCGATGTAAGAACCTGACCAACGACATCGGTAAATCCCTCGCCCTCCGCTGCAGCATCAAAATCAAGGTCATATCGATCGGGACTTCCTGTGGTAGAAATGTAGGCCAGGCTTGCCGCGGTTGTTCCAGGACATACTGAAGGTGCCGGACCCAAGGTAATGGAAGGATTTGCGGTGATCGTGATCGTAAAGGGATTTGCTCCACTTGAACACGTGGTGGTTGTGTTGCGTACGGTCATGACCGCATTATAGGTTCCTGCCGGTGCGGTTCCGGGAATGGAAAACGATAACGGTGTTGCGGTGAAGGGCGCGTTGATCAAGTCGCTGAAGCCAGCCGCCTCCGCCGCAGCATCAAAATCGATGCTGAACTCACCAGGACTACCTGTTGATGCTGAGTAGGCCAGGGTGATCATCGTTGCTCCCTCACAAACCGTTGGGTTGCCCGCAAGTGTCACGGTCGGAACGTTGTTGACCGTCACCGTGAATGGGAAAGGCGAGCTCGCACAACCATTCAGTGAATTAATGACTGTAACCGTACCGTTGTAGATGCCGGCAGCAGCTCCCGGTACAGCGAGTGGAAGTGATCCGCCAGGCAAAGCAGTCGCCGGGACGTCAGCGAAACCCTGACCTTCAGCAACGGCATCAAAATCGATCGTATATTGGTCGGCCCCACCCGACGTGGCTGTGTAGGACAGAGCGGTTGCAATTCCAGGGCAAGTTGCTGGATTGGCGCCAAGCGTAATGCCCGGGTTCTCGTTTATAGTAATGGTAAAGTTATAGGGTTGACCGATGCATCCAGTCACCGAATTGCGAACAGTCACGTTGACATTGTAGATGCCCGGCGCCGCGCCCGCCGGGACCGCAATCGCGATAGGAGTTGCTGTCAATGGTATTGTCCCATCAGCGAAACCTTCTGCTTCCGCGGCAGCATCGAAGTCTATAATATATTCATCGGGAGATCCGACCGCATTGACATAGGACAGTAACGCGGACGTACTGCCGGAACACACCACAGGATCGGCTCCGAATGTTAGTGAAGGCACAGGTTGCACAGTTACCACAAAGTCTGAAGGCGTGCCATCACAACCTGCAACTGTCGGCGTGATTGTGTAGGTCACCGTCCCTGATGCGGTGCCTGAGTTCTGAATGTTGGCGTCGTTAATATCTCCCGTGCCATTGGCGTCAAAGCCTGTGATGTCCGGTGTGGAGG
>CAZLWX010000049.1:0-26243 GCA_964563295.1 uncultured Roseivirgaceae bacterium
TGCAGTCCCTTTTCAAACAGGGACGAAAAATTAAGCTGATTATGGCGAGAGTTTGTCAAATAACGGGAAAGCGGCCCCAGTCGGGAAACAATGTTTCACACGCGAACAATAAGACCAGGCGCAGATTCTATCCAAACCTGCAGAAAAAGCGGTTTTATATTCCTGAAGAAGATAGATGGGTTACGCTGAAGGTTTCTGCCAAAGCGATCAAGACCATCAACAAACATGGTATTTCCGCCGTTTTGAAGGAAGCCCGCCAGAAGGGCAATCTCGTACTGTAAAAATATTGATGGATCATGGCAAAGAAAGGCAACAGGGTTCAGGTGATTTTAGAGTGCACGGAGCATAAGACCAGTGGGCAGCCCGGCATGAGTCGGTATATCACTACGAAGAACCGCAAGAACACAACCGAACGGCTTGAGCTCAAGAAATACAATCCGATTCTCAAGAAATACACCATTCACAAGGAAATCAAATAAGTCATGGCAAAGAAAGTTGTTGCTGCATTGAAAAAGACGGACGGAAAAAGTTACGCGAAAGTAATCCGTGCCGTAAAGTCGGAGAAAACCGGTGCCTATACCTTCCGGGAAGAAATTGTTCCCGCTGACCTGGTGAAGGAGACGCTGGCCAAGAAGTGATACGGATGAGCCACTAAGGAATTCGAAAGTCCCTTCTCACGGGACTTTTTTTATACCCGCCCTTGCCAGGGCATAATTTATTTATCAGGCCACAGAAATATTCGCCTATGGCCCTTTTCGGGATATTTTCAAAAGATAAAAAGGAGTCGCTTGACAAAGGGCTCGAGAAAACGAAGGAAAGTTTCTTTTCCCGCTTGAGTAAGGCGCTGGTTGGAAAGTCGACCATCGATGACGAAGTACTCGACAACCTCGAAGAAATACTGGTCTCTTCCGACGTCGGCGTCGAAACCACGCTGAAGATCATCGAGCGCATACAGCAACGCGTCGCACGCGACAAGTACGTCAGCACGGACGAACTCGACAAGATTTTGAAGGAAGAGGTCGCCGCCATGCTTGCACAAGGCAATGGGACAGAGCTGGAAGACTTTGAGGTCCCTGCGAAGAAACCGTACGTTATCATGGTGGTCGGTGTGAATGGAGTCGGTAAGACCACCACGATAGGGAAATTGTCCGCGCAACTCAAGAAGCGTGGCAAGAGCGTTCTCCTCGGTGCAGCCGACACGTTCAGGGCGGCGGCCGTAGATCAATTAAAGCTGTGGGGTGAGCGCGTGGGCGTGCCGGTTATTGCCAGGGGTATGAATACAGACCCCTCAGCGGTGGCTTTCGAAGCGCTGAAGGAAGGGGTTGAAAAAAAAGTAGATGTGGTCATCGTTGATACGGCGGGCAGGCTACACACGAAAGTCAACCTGATGAATGAGTTGTCAAAGATCAGACGTGTCATGCAAAAGGTCGTCGCCGATGCACCACATGAGGTTCTCCTGGTTTTGGACGGCGGCACTGGTCAGAATGCAATCATTCAGGCCAGGGAATTCACGCGCGCTACCGAAGTGACGGCGCTAGCCATTACCAAACTGGACGGGACCGCAAAGGGCGGCGTGGTCATTGGCATCTCCGACGAGTTTAGAATTCCGGTCAAATATATCGGTGTCGGAGAGAAGGCCGACGATCTGCAAGTCTTTAACAGAATGGAATTTGTCGATTCCTTGTTCAAGCGGATCAATTGATCATTTCTTCGGCTGCCGCAACGCCGAGGCATCCCGGAACGGAATCCTGATCATGATCTGGTAGTTGAAACCCCAGGTGGATTTCTTGGCCGTTTCCCCATAGCCGGGAACATCGGAAGTCAGCATCGCTGGCGTTGGTCCCGTTTTCAATCCGAATTTCATTCGCGCGGTATAGCCCATCCAGATGTACCTCCAAATCTTGACCTTGATACCCGTCGTCATCTCCAACCACCTCGCAGTGACGTCAGTATTGGCGTAGACATGGTCAATGGATCCCCACACCGGGTCAGCGATCGTGACGTGGTAGCTCTCCGAGTATAGCGAGTGACCGTAGCGAAAACCCAGAAAGAAAACGTTGCGGTCAGGGTCCGTCAGGAGGAAATTGACGTCTACGCCAGCACGCCAATACGTGCCATCGTTTTGATAGGCACTGGTGCTGGCGTCATCCAGGGAGCGCGACCATTGGCCGTATTCCAACGCCAACAGGTATCGGTCCAGGTCAATATCAGAATTGAGTTCCCATCCGGAGAAGTTATTCTGCGTTCTTGTTTTTACGAATGAAATTGCATCCAGCCCGATGCGAATCCCGGTAGGAACAAATCGGCTCTTTACCGTGTCCGGAGGAGTTGCATCCTGACCGAAGACCCACAACGGCAGCAAGGTGGCAATCAATATTTTACTGAGCGAGTATCTCAATGTTTGTGGACGGAGGAAAGGTAAGCGTATCTGACTTTATAGTGACGTCTTCCAGATCCACGGCCTCGTGCAAATCTGAAATCGCGATCTGTGTGCAGGCTGGAAAAATGGCCACCTCCGAACGGGAGTATTCCAGCGCAAGGGTTTCGGTTTTATCAACGTAATCAATAAAAAAAGTCGTTGTGTCAGCATCGGCGTTCAGGGGCAACACCGCCATACTCACCTTTGAGTCTTTATAAAAGACGTCCGCCGAGAAATTGTTTCGTATGCCGAGCAACTCCACTTCCTTGCTGACCGTACCCGTACCTGACGTGGCCGGCGCAGTGAATGCAATTTGAACCAGGTTGGTCTGGGGACACAGAAAAATCTTGACATTCATGATCGGCGGATCGCTCAAGGAGGTCTGCGGAACCCCGTCAATGTCGCGCGCGATACTCACGGAATCAAACATGGCCGAACCGATCGTCAAGCCTGATATAAAGGTTTGTTCTCCGCACGGTGAGAATCGCGCCTCCCGAATGGTGTCGTACGATAACACGAGATTCTGAGAACCATTTCCAAAGTCGAATGAGAATGTCGTTGACTTAGCCTTCAGGTTTAACGGCAGGGTTACCTCCCGTCTGCTTGAGTTCCTGAAGTAGGTAGTGGTGTTGAAATCCGTCTTAATGCCGGTGATCGGGATCGCTACCTGCTCACTGGAGCGCGTCTTCGAATACAGTTGATAGAATCCGATAACCGTAGTCTCAATGACCGGGCACCTGAATATCTCAATATTCTTGGCTTTGTTGTCCGTTCCCGGAAAACTGTTCACGACTCGCACCGAGTCAAAATTGTGATCGATGACTTCGAGGGCTTCGAACACAAATCGCGGCGTACAGCCCTCTGAAACGAACTGCGGCCTGACCGTATAACCGATCGTCATGCTCTTGTCGAGACCCTGGAACGTGTAGGTCATTTCATTGGTCTGCATGTTCAACGGGAGGATAAAAGTGGGCCCTGCAAAATCCTGTAAAAATGCGCTGTCGACGCCGTCGGTGATTACGCTGTCTACCGTGAGCCGCGCATTGGCGCCACTGCCCATCACTCGATAGGTGACTCCGACGATGTTATTTATCAGTTTATAACAATCGGGCTCGTCCAGGCACGAAGCGCCCAGAGCCATAACTATCAAGCACCACCCTATTTTTTTAAACATGGAATCGGCCGTAAAGATAAATCAACCGCTCGAAGCCCAAATTCCGGGCCACTCTTTTTAACTCAAAAATGACAATGTCTACTAACGGGACCATAATCGTCTTCAACCGAAAAAATGGTCTGTTGGGCATCGGCTTCCTGATTTCAGCGTTACCTTTGCACTATTCCAGCTGCAACGATTTAAGGGAATCAATGAAGACTAAACGAACCAGGAAGGCGAAGGTTAACGTGGTGACGCTGGGCTGCTCCAAGAACCTCGTAGATTCAGAGGTATTGCTTGCTCAACTCAAGGGAAATGGGCTGGAAGCAACACATGAAGCTGCCCGCGACGACGCAAACGTTGTCGTCATCAACACGTGTGGCTTTATTGAAAACGCCAAACAGGAATCGATTGATACGATTCTTCGCTACGCCGACGCTAAGGAGGAAGGTTTGTTGGAGAAGCTGTATGTTACCGGATGTCTGTCCCAGCGATATCAGGACCAGCTGAAAGACGAAATACCCGAAGTAGACGCCTGGTTTGGCACGCGCGATCTGGCTCGCCTGCTTAAAGTACTCAACGCCAACTATAAGCATGAACTGGTGGGAGAACGAATCCTCACCAACCCGGCCCATTATGCCTATTTGAAAATCTCCGAGGGCTGCGACAGGCCTTGTTCCTTCTGTGCAATTCCCTTGATGCGGGGTGAGCACCGATCCAGGCCCATTGAAGAGCTTGTTTTGGAGGCTGCGAAACTGGCGCGCCAGGGAACGCGTGAATTGCTGCTTATCGCGCAGGATTCGACGTACTATGGACTTGACTTGTATAGGAAAAGAAACCTCGCCGACCTGCTGAAGCGCCTGTCCGATGTTGAAGGCATTGACTGGATACGGCTTCACTATGCGTTTCCGGCTGGCTTTCCTCTTGACGTGCTCGACGTGATTGCTGAACGTCCCAATATTTGTAATTACCTCGACATTCCCCTTCAACACGGATCGAGCCGGATGCTAAAGATAATGAGAAGGGGAACGACGCGCGAAAAAACGGAGGAACTGCTGAGCGCGATCCGGACCCGGATTCCGGACATCGCCTTGCGCACCACACTTATTGCCGGCCATCCTGGCGAAACAGAAGACGATTTCCTGGAGATGGTGACATTCATTGAAAAGTGGCGGTTTGATCGTCTGGGTGTGTTCAACTATTCCCATGAAGAAAATACGCACTCATACACCATGGATGACGATGTACCCAACGAGATCAAGCAACAACGTGCCGACGCCATCATGGAAATCCAGCAGAATATCTCCCTTGAATTAAACCAGGGAAAAATCGGAAACGTGATGAAGGTAATGGTCGACCGCAAGGAGAATGGAAATTATGTCGGGCGAACTGAATTCGATTCCCCTGAAGTGGACAACGAGGTTATCATTAGTGGATCAGCCTACCTGCGAGTGGGTGATTTTGTCGATGTTAAGGTGACTGCCGCCAGTGAGTTTGACCTCACCGGTCACATCGTTTCATAGCTGTATAATTCCTATAACCTTATCGATAAATTGCCGTTATTCGGGCTATGGCTCACCACGAAAATACTAACCTGACCCATGCAGAATACGAAGCTTCCGCTGTCTGATACGCGTGCTTTTTCAAGTTTTTTTTTGGACTACCTGGAGCAGAAACCCGCCCTTCAACCCTTTTATAACCGTTTCCCCTCAATTGAAAATTTCAAAGCGCAGATTGAAGAAAAGCAGAGACATTTTAGTGTCCAACAGCGCGAACTTCTCGCCTCTGTCCTTGAACGTCAGTACTCAGGGGTGACTGTTACTGATTCGGTGAAGCGCAATATCAGCGCACTGCGAAACAAAAATACTTTTTCCGTAACCACCGGCCACCAGCTGAACATTTTTACTGGCCCATTGTATTTCATCTACAAGATTGTGACGGTGATCAACACATGTCAATTGCTCAGCAGCCGTTATCCGGACTACAACTTTGTTCCGGTTTACTGGATGGCCTCTGAAGATCACGACTACGACGAAATAAAATATTTCTGGCTTTATGGAAAGAAATACGTCTGGACGACGGAGCAACAAGGAGCTGTAGGAAGGTTCAGCACAGAAGGATTCAATAAATTGATCGGGGAAATTCCTGGAGACATTTCGATTTTTAAAGAAGCGTATGGCAAGAATGAGACGTTGAGCATGGCTGCCCGATCATACGTCAATGCCTTGTTTGGAGAGCGGGGTCTGCTCGTGATCGATGCCGACGACCGGGACCTGAAACTGCCCTTCCGGGAAGTCATCAGAAAGGACATTCTCGCAACGGCGACACACCCGTTGGTTGAAAATACCAACCGATCGCTTGAGGAATTGAATTACAAGACCCAGGCGCATTGTCGGGATGTGAACTTTTTTTACCTCGACGAAAAGATTCGTAATCGCATTGAACGTTCTGGTGAACGCTTTCACGTTCTCGGCACACGAATCACGTTTAGTGAGAAGGAAATGGCAACGCTCATCGAAAACCATCCTGAAAAGCTGAGTCCGAATGTTGTCCTTCGCCCTGTTTACCAGGAACTTATCCTCCCGAATGTCGCCTATGTGGGCGGTCCGGCTGAAGTCATCTATTGGCTACAGCTGAAGTCCGTATTTGATCATTACCAGATACCCTTCCCGATGCTGATGCCTCGTAATTTTGCATTGGTCATCGAGCCACACCTGTTTTCGAAATTCAAAAAAACCGGGCTTGAACTTCAGGTGTTATTCGAGGAGAAGAATTTCATCATCAACCACTGGATCGTGCGCAATACCCGACACAATCTGACCGTTGGCCCGGAACGCGCTATTATCGAGGATATCTTCAAACAGCTTCGTGAACGCGCGGGTACCATCGACAAGACTCTGGAACCTTTCGTCGCTGCGGAGGGAAAACGGGCGACGAACAGCCTGGAGAAGATTGAACATAAATTACTGCGAGCAGAAAAACGGTTTCAGTCGGACAAATTACGACAGATTGAAACGTTGAAAGACGCGCTGTTTCCCGGTGGTAACCTGCAGGAACGGCACGAAAACTTTCTTAATTATTATCAGAAAGATCCGGCATTTATTGCGAAGCTTTTTGAAGCTCTCGATCCCTTCGATTTCCGCTTCAACGTGTTGGTGCCCGAAGACGTATGACAAAAGAGCAGGCTCGAAAACTACACTCCCAAAAACGGGCAAGCATGACCGATGCAGAATTCAAGCTTGCCAATCAAAAGATCTCCGATGCCTTCTTCGCAAGCGTGAATCTCCGCGACATCGCGGTACTTCATACATTCCTTCCCATCGAGAAACAAAAGGAGGTGAACACATGGTTGATCATCGACCGGTTGAAGAAAGAATTTCCGTCGATCCGGATAGCCATTCCGAGGGTGAACAACCAGACTGCTTCGCTTGAAAGCTATTACCTGGAAGACATCTCGCAGTTGGAAAGAAACACCTGGGGAATACTGGAGCCGCGGGAAGGAATACCCGTCCCGGAAGATCGCATCGATGCCGTTCTGGTGCCGCTCCTGGCAGTTGACAGAAAAGGAAACAGGGTTGGCTATGGGCGAGGTTTTTATGACAAGTTTTTATCCCGGATCTCCGGTTTGAAAATCGGACTATCTTTTTTCCCGCCAGTTAAAAGTATTGATGATGTGCGCGAGTTCGACATCCCGCTTGATGTCGTGGTCACACCTGAAGGCCAGGCGTCAATCCGGCGTTAGCACTCGGGCTCCTGTTGACTTAGACAGTGAAATGATCCCAAGCCCCAAATAATATCCAGAGAATCCAACCCTACAACATGCCGGCCGGGAAAACATTTTTCTAAAATCTCAAGGGCTTTCTCGTCCTTGGAATCGCGATAGGTGGGAACGACAACATACTTATTGCTGATATAGAAATTCGCGTATGAGGCTGGCAACCGCTGGCCTTCGTAAACCACGGCAGATGGCATCGGCAACTCGACCACGTTGATAGGCCCGCCGTCCTCCAATCTGAGTTTGTTGAGCAACTTCAGGTTCTCCTGCAAGGGCGCGTAGTTCTCATCGCTCTTACTGTGCTCGACGACCGTCACAACAGTGTCTTCATTCACGAAGCGCGTCAAGTCGTCGATATGACCGTCCGTATCGTCGCCGACTATGCCATCACCAAGCCATAGGATATGGTCTACACCGTAAAAGTCGCGCAGTTTTTTCTCGACCTCGCTCCGACTAAGTCCCGGGTTCCGATTAGGATTCAAAAGACATGACGTTGTCGTCATCAACGTTCCCCGGCCATTGAATTCCACGGATCCTCCTTCCATGACAATGCCGGGATACACAACCGGGAGATCGTAATGTTTGGCGACAAGGGTTGGTATTTGGTCGTCCAGGTCAAAGGGAGGGTACTTGCCTCCCCAGGCATTGTAGCCCCAATCCACAACGATCTTCTTTGGAGTCGCCGCCGGGTTAATCAGGAAAGCCGGACCGTGATCCCGGCACCAGGCGTCGTTGGTGGGATGAATAAAAAAGAAAACCTTGCTCATATCCGCGCCTGCGGCAATAAGATGGGAAGCAGCTTTCTCCTTCATTTGATTGTCGACAACGTTGATGTTGACGATCTCACCTTCCGCCAACAGTTTGACGAAGCTGGCGTAAATGGGAAAAATTGTTTCAATCTTCCCGGGCCACGACGCTTCTTTATGAGGCCAACTCAGCCACGTCGCCCGGTGCGGATGGAATTCTGCAGGGAAGTAATATCCCAGCTCCTTCGGCATGATCGATGGACTGAAAGCTGAAACGGTTTGACTCACTGCGGCTCGTCGATGAATCGTTTGGTAATTGGCTGATAGGAATCGATCCGGCGATCGCGGAGGAATGGCCAGTGCGTTCGATATTGATCAGACTTGTCGAGGTCCAGTTCAACGACGCCAACTTCTTCTTTATCATGTGGCGCGAGGTACAGTAACCTTCCGAAAGGATTTGACACAAAAGATCCGCCCCAGAATTTCATCGCTCCCTGTTGTTCAGCTCCAACGCGGTTTACGCTGACAACATGAACACCATTGGCGACGGCATGGCCCCGTTGAATGGTCTGCCAGGCATTGTATTGCTCGTCGTTGGTTTCCTTATCCTGCGACGTAGCCCATCCGATAGCGGTAGGATAAAACAGTATTTCTGCTCCCATCAGCGATGTAATCCTGGCGGCTTCGGGATACCACTGGTCCCAACAAATCAACACCCCGATGGTGGCAAATTTTGTCTTAAAGATCTTGTACCCCAGATCGCCGGGTGTGAAATAGAATTTCTCGTAATAAGCCGGATCATCCGGAATATGCATCTTCCGGTATTTTCCCAGGTAGGAACCGTCAGCGTTCAGAACTGCCGTTGTATTGTGGTATAATCCCTGCGTGCGCCGTTCAAACATTGATGCAACAATGACGACTCCAAGTTCGCGCGCTACCTTCGACAAGGCATCAGTGCCCGGGCCTGGAATCGCCTCGGCGAGCTTAAAGTTTTCGTAGTCCTCTACATCACAGAAGTACAGCGATTGAAAGAGTTCCTGCAGGCAGACGATCTGCGCTCCGCGGGAAGCGGCATCGCGTATTCCCGAAATTGCCTTGCTGAGATTCTCATGCGGGTTAGCCGTACAAGACATCTGAACAAGACCAACCTTGACTGTTTTTTTTAACACGTCACTATAAATGTAAGTGACGCAAAATTAGTTCTATTAACGCGAATTAAAAACCCGGCTGCAGGTCGAGCCGCATTTGTGACCCGTCTTTTAGTTCGAGGTCTGAAGATCCCATCAACCACTTATCGACGGCGTGCGCAGCCTCGCGCCCTTCAGATATCGCCCAGACCACAAGCGACTGTCCGCGACGGATATCGCCGGCGGAAAAGATTCCCTCCTGAATGGTCATATAGTCTTTGGTTTTGATATTACCCCGGTCATCCAGCGTGAGCTGAAGTTCATCGACCATACCTCCCGGTTCGGCGCCAACAAAACCAATGGCCAGTAACGCCAGCTCGCAAGGAATGACCCGTTCGCTTCCTGGAATTTCCTGGAATGACATCCCTCCTCTTTCGTTGGGTTTCCATTCGATGTCGACAATTCGAAGGCCGGCGAGAGAACCGTTCCCGTCATCGACGAACTCCTTTGTTTGAATAGCCCATTGCCGGTTCACGCCTTCTTCGTGCGACGAGGAAGTAACCAGCACCATCGGCCATAATGGCCATGGATTATTGGACGATCGTTCCAAAGGAGGTTGGGCAAGCAGCTCAATCTGTGTGACAGACTTTGCTTGTTGGCGGTTCGAGGTTCCAACACAATCGGATCCAGTATCGCCGCCTCCGATCACGACCACATTCTTGTCCGTGGCCAGTATGTCTTTCAAAAAAACCATGTCGCCGGCAATTCGTTTGTTTTGCTGTGTCAGGAAATCCATCGCGAAATGAACGCCATCCAGGTTCCTCCCTGGAATAGGAAGGTCTCTCGGTGCCGAGGCTCCTCCGCAAATCACCACGGCGTCAAATTCCTGCTGAAGATGATTTGCGCTAAGGTTGACACCAACGTGCGCGTTGGTCCGGAAGGTAATTCCATCTTGTTCCATCAGCCGCAGCCTCCGGTCAATTACGGCTTTGTCAAGTTTGAAATCGGGGATGCCGTATCGCAGCAACCCGCCGATGCGATCGCTGCGCTCGAATACCGTGATCCAATGTCCGGCTTTATTTAGTTGAGCCGCTGCCGCGAGCCCGGCCGGGCCCGAACCGATCACTGCCACTCGCTTACCTGTTCTGCTTTTCGGCGGACTGGACTTGATATATCCTTTCTCAAAAGCTACCTCGACAATCGTCTTCTCCAGGTATTCAATCGTCACGGGGTCGTTGTTGATACTAAGAACACAGCTGGCCTCGCACGGGGCAGGGCAGATTCTTCCTGTGAATTCCGGAAAGTTATTGGTAGAGCCAAGGATTTGGATAGCATCTTCCCATCGCCCCTGGTGCACCGCCTCGTTAAAGGCGGGAATATTATTTCCAAGAGGACACCCGTGATGGCAGAATGGAACCCCGCAATCCATACAGCGGGCAGCATTCTCCTGTACTTTGTCCTTGCCAAGTGGCAGATAAACTTCCTTGTAATCGCCAATCCTTTCCCGGACGTCGCGCAGTGGCGGCCCCTGGCGTTTGAATCTCATAAAACCATCAATCTGTCCCATAGTCGATCTAAGCTCTAACCTGCTTTTGAAGATCCTTCACTTTTGCGCGTTGCTTCATCAGCACTGCCTTGTAATCGTTAGGCATTACTTTCACAAATAGCTCGCTGGCAACCTCCCAATTTTCCAGTATCCACTCGGCGGGATCGCTGCCTGTATATTGAAAATGCTTTTCAATCATATTTCTAACCTCTTCTCGTTCCTCCAGGTCCATCGTTTCAAGGCCCACCATATCTTTATTGCATAACCGGTCCAATGCATGTTCCGGGTCAAACACATAGGCGACGCCACCGCTCATACCCGCCGCGAAGTTTCGCCCTGTTCTTCCGAGAATCACCACCCTGCCACCAGTCATGTATTCGCATGCATGGTCACCGACACCTTCAACAACGGCGTGCACGCCTGAATTTCTCACACAGAACCGTTCACCTGCTTGCCCTCGAATGTAGGCCTCACCCGAGGTCGCGCCATAAAACGCCACATTGCCAATGATGATATTGTCTTCCGGTTTGAATGTTGCCTGCCTATCGGGATATACAATCAATTTCCCACCGGACAGTCCTTTTCCGAAATAATCGTTCGCCTCGCCCTCGAGCTCAAACGTCAATCCTGGAGCAGCAAACCCACCAAATGTCTGACCTGCGGATCCTTTGAACTTAAAGTGAACGGTGTCGGGCGGCAAACCACAGCCTTTATAACGCTTCGAAACTTCGTTGGAAAGCAGGGCACCGACCGCACGATCGATATTGCGAATGGCGAACCTTTCCTGCACCGGCTGTGCATCGTCAAGTGCGGGCTTGGCTGCTTCCACAAGTTTCCAGTCGAGTACTCTCTCAAGCTCGAAGTCCTGCTCGATCTGTTTGTACACGCCAATGTGCTCACGCGCTGGCTCGCGATGAAGAATCGGGGAAAGGTCCAGCTTCTTAATCTTCCAGTGATTAATGTCCTGACGGGGGCGCAACAGGTCGGCGCGGCCAACCATTTCATTCACGGTCCGAAATCCCAGTGAAGCCATTGTTTCCCTCAAGTCCTGCGCAAGAAAGAGGAAGAATGTGACCACGTCGTCGGGATTTCCCGTATACAGTTTCCTCAACTCGGGGTCTTGTGTGGCGATTCCTACAGGACAAGTGTTCAAATGACATTTGCGCATCATAATGCATCCTTCCACTACCAGGGCTGCGGTGGCTACTCCCCACTCTTCAGCTCCCAATAGAGTCGCGATAGCAAGGTCGCGCCCGGTGCGGATTTGTCCGTCGGTTTGAAGCACAACACGGCTTCTGAGATTGTTCTTGACCAGAGTTTGGTGTGCCTCAGATAGCCCGAGTTCCCAGGGCAACCCGGCGTGTCGCAGCGAACTGATCGGCGAGGCGCCCGTTCCGCCGTCGGCGCCAGAAATAAGTATGGCGTCTGCCTTGGCTTTGGCCACCCCTGCAGCCACGGTGCCGACACCCGCCTGGGAAACAAGCTTCACGTTGATGCGGGCGTGGCGGTTGGCATTCTTTAGATCAAAGATCAGTTGAGCCAGATCTTCGATCGAATAAATGTCGTGATGTGGGGGAGGCGAGATCAGTCCGACCCCAGGTGTTGAGTGGCGCACGCGGCCAATCCATTCATCGACCTTGTGGCCAGGAAGCTGTCCACCTTCGCCGGGCTTCGCTCCCTGCGCCATTTTTATTTGCAATTCATCGGCATTGCTTAGGTAATAGCTCGTAACGCCGAAACGCCCGGATGCCACCTGCTTGATGGCCGATCGTTCCCAATCGCCATTTTCCTTTTTCTCAAAGCGCACCTCGTCTTCACCACCCTCGCCGCTGTTGCTCTTCCCTCCAATGCGATTCATCGCAATAGCCAACGTGGTATGCGCCTCGTGGGATATTGATCCAAACGACATCGCTCCCGTTGCAAAGCGTTTCATGATCTCTTCGACCGGTTCAACTTCATCTATCGATACGGCACTTCGTTTCTTGAATTCAAAAAGGCCGCGAAGCGTGAACGTATCCTGCGTCTGCTGGTTAATCCGTTCGGTGTATTTTTTGAACATCGCGTAGTTGCCGGAGCGGGTAGAGTGTTGCAACAGGTGAATCACTTCAGGACTGAAAAGGTGCTTTTCTCCCTTTCGCTTCCATTGGTAGATACCACCTACGGGCAGGGTTGCGCTCTCCTGCCCAAACGCGAGCCGGTGGCGCACGAGTACTTCCTGTGCCAGATCATCAAACGAGAGCCCCTCGATCCTGCTGATGGTTCCGCGGAAACACTTTTCGATGACTTCACTCCCAAGGCCCAACGCTTCGAAGATCTGCGCCGACTGATATGACTGCAGCGTGCTTATGCCCATCTTCGACATGACTTTCAACAGGCCGTTGCCAATGGCTTTCTGATAATTGTGCCACGCCTCCCCGATAGTCAGGCTCTTTTCAAACTTACCTCTTTCATTCAGGCTGTGGATCGTTTCCAACGCCATGTATGGATTGATGGCACTGGCGCCGTAGCCAATGATCGTCGCAAAGTGATGCACCTCCCACACATCGCCAGCTTCCACGAGCAAGCCCGCATGGGTTCTGATGCGTTGCTCGACCAGGTAATGGTGAACGGCTCCGATTGATAGAAGAGATGGGATTGGCGCATGCTCCGGACCGATCTTCCGGTCTGAAAGAACAATGATCTTCTTTCCCGCACGAATTGCTTTTTCGGCTTCGAGGCAAATCCGCGTGAGGCTTTCCTCCAGCCGTCCTGGTTTACCGTCAGCAGGAAAAACACATCGGATAATGGCGTAGTCAAACCCATGCGCTGGCAAGTGTTTCAGCTTTTCAAGGTCTGAATTCAGTAACACGGGTTGCGATATATGTATCTGAGCCGTGTGCTGCGATGTTTCTTCCAGCACATTCAGGCTCTGCCCTATACGGGTAAACAGTGACATCACGAGCCGTTCGCGGATGGGGTCGATCGGTGGGTTGCTTACTTGCGCAAAATGCTGTTTGAAATAATTCGAGACATGCCGGCTCTCCTTCGACAAGACCGCCAACGGAGTGTCGTCTCCCATCGAGCCGATAGCTTCATAGCCCGACTGGGCCATCGGCGTAAGAATAAACTTAATATCCTCGTCAGTGAAGCCATAGGCATTCTGTCGCTGCGGCAACGACTTGTCGTCAAAGGTATCCTCGTGCCATTCCTGCTCGGGTTCGAGTCTCAGCTTCAACCTGTTTTGAATGATCCAATTGTAATAGGGTTTGCCTTCGTACACCGAGCGTTTCACTTTTTCGTCGTCCAGCACTTTACCCTGGTCGAGATCGACAAGCATCATCTTACCAGGTGTGACCCTTCCTTTTTCGAGTACGTCCTTTGGGTCGATCGGCAACGCGCCCGCTTCTGAGGCCATGATCACGCGGCCCGAGCGGGTAACGGCGTAGCGAAGGGGACGCAGACCATTGCGGTCAAGTGTCGCGCCTATTCGGCTGCCATCGGTGAACACCAACGCTGCAGGGCCGTCCCACGGTTCCATCATCGACGCGTGGTACTTGTAAAACGCTTTACGGTGAGGATCCATCAGCTTATTGTCCTGCCATGCCTCCGGTATCAGCATCATCATCACATGTGGTATGCTGCGACCGGAAAGCACGAGCATTTCGACCATGGCATCGAGGTTCGAAGAATCCGAACCCTCGTGGATGGTGATCGGCAACAACATCTTCAATTCCTCGTCGCTAAAGAGCGATGACTTGAACATCGCCTCTTTTGACTTCATCTTGTTGATGTTTCCGCGGATGGTGTTGATCTCGCCGTTATGCGCCAGGTACCGGAAGGGCTGGGCAAGTTTCCAGTTTGGAAATGTATTGGTCGAAAATCGTGAGTGAACGAGTGCTAAGGCTGTTCGCAGCCGCGGATCCTGGAGGTCGAAGAAGTATTTGCGAAGTTGTTCTGTGCGAAGTTGTCCTTTGTAAACAATGGTCCGCGTTGAGAAACTGGTGATGTAAAACTCCTTGTTGTTTCCCTTCACTTCGCGTGCAACTTTATGCGACGTGTGATTTCGAAGTACGAACAGTTTGCGTTCAAGCGCATCTCCCGTGATCTCGTCATTCTTTGACCGGACGAAGACCTGTTCAATGACCGGCTCTACTTCGGCGGCTTCCGGTCCGGGGACACTATGGTCCACCGGTACTCCCCTAAATCCTATCAGTTCCAATCCCAGTGCCGCGATATTCCTTCTCAGTACTTCGCGGCAGGCGTTCATGACTTTCTTTTCCCTGGGGAAGAACACCATTCCGACGCCGTACTGACCGGGGGCCGGTATTTCAAAACCGAGCCTATCCGCTTCTTCAACCAGGAAGTCATGGGGTAACTGAATTAACACACCTGCGCCGTCGCCCGTCTTGACGTTACAACCTTTTCCGCCGCGATGTTCCATGTTCTCCAGCATCGAAAGCGCATCGCGAAGAATACTGTTGGTTCTGGTGCCGTTGATGTTTGCTATGAAACCGATGCCGCACGCGTCGTGCTCAAGCTCGGGGACATACAAGCCTTTCGTAGTGGTTTTCTGCATCCTTAATTCAAATAAAAAAATCGTGTGACGCTGAAGCGATCACCAAATAACTTTCCTTAAGTTAGGCAACAAACAGAATTTTATTGCGGTTGACAGGCCTGCCGGCGGAATTATTGGAAAGTTTTTAGAAATGATTCCAAATACTTCAAAAAATAAAAAACGTCAACGTTTGCACATAGCCGGATTTAAAAAATCACAAGAAAATCCGGAATCGATTGAAATCCCGAGGTGCTACAACGTACAGGCTATGTGTTCTTGGTGGCGCGCGTCATCTCCTTCTTGCCCGGGGCACCCGGTAAGGCTTCCACCGTAAATTGAAGTGCCCGAAGATCTCTTCTCAACTGGCCCCTCGCGCTATACGTCACCAGCACGCCCAGCGGCTTCATCCAGGAATGGATGGTGGCGATCACCGACGCATCCCACATCTCTGGTTGAACGGCCGGCGCAAACGCATCAAAGAAAACCACGTCGTATTGTCCCGGCTCGAACCTCGCTTCCTGAACGCGTACCTGATGCTTCACCAGCGAGAAAAATGGGTTCATCGGCGCAACCTCCGACCAGGCGCACTCGTGCAAACACCGAAACAAATCCGGCCCGTTCAGCAGCGTACCATAGTTCAGTTGCTCCCACACCTCGCGCGACACGGGAAACGGTTCCAACGCCGTGTACGATACAATCCTGCGCTCGCGCTCGGCCAACTGAGCTGCAAGCAAGGCATTCAGACCGGTGCCAAACCCCACTTCCAATACATGCGCGACCGGGTGCGGGTGTTGTGACGCAAAAAATTGAAGTCCGTTTGCGATAAAGACGTGCCTGGACTCTTGCACTGCTCCGTGCTGGGAGTGATAGGTTTCGTTCAGATCAGTGTTCCGCAGCGAATGAGAACCGTCTGCGGTAGAAATAAGCTCGATACTCATGAACGGCTGATCAACGCTACCGCATAGGCGTTGACACCTTCCTCCCGCCCAACATAACCCAACCTCTCCGCGGTAGTGGCCTTGATGCTCACGTCATCTGGTTCAACATTCATTAGCGGCGCCAGCACCTTTTTCATCTCATCGATAAACGGATTGACCTTGGGCTGTTCGAGGCACACGGTGCAATCGACGTTCTCGATTTTCCAGCCTTTCTCCCGCACCATACGACTCACTTCCTTCAAAAAGAACTTGCTGTCCATGTTCTTCCACTGCGGATCCTTGTTGGAGAAATGGAACCCGATGTCGCGAAGGTTCGCAGCGCCGAGTAGCGCGTCGCAAATAGCATGAATAAGAACGTCGGCATCGGAATGCCCCACAGCACCGAGTTCTGAAGATATTTTTATCCCTCCGAGAATAAATTCCCGACCCTCTTCCAATTGATGGACATCAAAACCCAGTCCTACTCTGACTTTCATTTTATCGGTTTGCCGTGTGGTAGTACATCACACTCGAATTTCCTTCCCTGAGTATTTCCCTGGACACACGCTTCACGTCGTCAATCGTGACCGATTCGATTCTCCTTCCTTCATCGTTGATGATGTTCGCGTCTCCCGACAGTTTGGCAAAAGCCAGGTTCATGGCGCGATTCATCACCTCCACTTCCCCAAATTCAAGCGTTGAATAAGCCTGGTTCTTCACCTTCTCAAGTTCATCCTCGCCCGGTCCCTGCTCGACTAAGTCAGTAATAATGGCGTTCACCTCACCTTCTGCATCTTTAAGCTCTATTCCGCTGCGAACGCGCCCGTTGATCACAAGTATCCCTGGATCGATAGTCCCGAGTACAAAAGATGAAATTGACGTGAATAGCTCCTTTTCCTTAACCAGTTTATGATACAACCTGCTCGATTGTCCGCGGCTCAGGACGTCGCCGAGGAGGTCAACGGCGTAGTAGTCTTCGTGAAAACGCCCCGGCATGTGAAAGGACATGTAAAGAGCGCTTGCCGGCACCGGGGCCTCGACTTCGAGAAATCGCTTTTCTTCCTGGCGTGGTTCCATCGGAAGGGAACGCGGCGCAATTTTTTGCGGTGGGATGGATCCGAACCACTTTTCAGCAAGCCGCTTGACCTGTGCCAGCTTAATATTTCCAGCTACGACCATAATGGCATTATTCGGAGCGTAGTGATTGAAAAAGAAACTCCGAACGTCGTCCATCGTCGCATTTTCGATATGACTGACCTCTTTGCCGATCGTCGCCCATTGGTAGGGATGTTTCCGGTAAACAAGAGGGCGGAGTCGAAGCCACACATCACCATAGGGCTGATTGAGGTAGCGTTGCTTAAATTCCTCGATTACTACTTTCCGCTGAACGTCAAGCACCTGAGGATCGAATGAAAGGCTCAACATTCGGTCGGACTCGAGCCAAAAACCGGTCTCGAGGTTGGCCGCCGGAACCATCAAGTAATAGTTGGTGACGTCGGTATTGGTAAAGGCGTTATTTTCGCCGCCCACCTTTTGAAGTGGCTCGTCGTAATTGGGAATGTTAGCCGAACCACCGAACATCAGGTGCTCGAAAAGGTGCGCGAAGCCCGTCTTATCCGGATGCTCATCGCGCGAACCAACGTCATAGAGGATATTGAGGACGGCAATCTCGACGGTGGGGTCCTCGTGAACAATCACCCGCAAACCGTTATCCAGAGTAAATTCACTGAAATCAATCATACGCGGCTTCAAATAACGCCACTTTTTTTCACTTTAAGGAAACGTTTTTAAGCCGCCCGCTGACGGTTGACCTGCAAAACATTCTAACTTGGCGCGCGAATTTCCAGCCGTGATGGTCTTTAACCGAAAACACTACGACGACCTGCTTTTGAAGCAGCTCTATGAGGGTTTGCTTCGTCCGCGCATGATCGAAGAAAAGATGTTGATCCTGCTGCGTCAAAACAAGATCAGCAAATGGTTCAGCGGTATCGGTCAGGAGGCTATTTCTGTTGGAGTGACAATGGCCCTTCAGGATGACGAATACATCCTGCCAATGCACCGGAACCTCGGTGTGTTTACGTCGCGGAAGATGCCGTTCGAGCGGCTCTTTGCACAATGGCAAGGCACCATGGCGGGATACACCAAAGGACGCGATCGTTCATTTCACTTTGGTTCAAATGAGCATCACATTGTCGGCATGATCTCTCATCTCGGGCCGCAAAATGGCGTGGCTGATGGAATTGCGTTGGCCCACCGCTTACTACAGGAAAAAAAAGTTACGGCGGTATTCAATGGCGACGGCGGTACCAGTGAAGGAGATTTCCATGAAGCAGTGAATGTCGCCGCGGTATGGGATCTGCCTGTGCTATTTATTATCGAAAATAATGGCTATGGACTCTCTACGCCAAGTAGTGAACAATTCCGCTGCGAGAGCTTCGCCGACAAAGGCATTGGTTATGGCATCGAGGCCGTAAGTATAGACGGCAACAACGTGCTCGAAGTGTATGACACCATCAGGTTGCTGGCCGATAATCTCCGCGACAACCCCAGGCCGGTATTGGTGGAGTGCAGAACATTCCGAATGAGAGGTCATGAAGAGGCTTCAGGAACGAAATACGTTCCGAAACAGCTCATGGAGGAGTGGGCGGCAAAAGATCCGATCGAAAACTACGAGCAGTTTTTGTTGAGAGAGGGTGTCATTGATCAGTCCTTCATTAAAGAAACGCGGAGCAAGATCAAGTTGGAGATTGAACGCGGTCTCGAAACCGCGTTCCACGAAAAGCATCCCGAGCCCGACACTTCAACAGAACTTAGCGATGTGTATGCTCCTTACCGGCAGACCATTGTCCATCCCTCCAGCAACAAAATTTCGGAGAAACGATTCATTGACGCGATCAGTGATGCCTTGCGCCAATGCATGGAGCGGACGGACAGCCTCGTGCTGATGGGCCAGGATATCGCCGAGTATGGTGGTGTGTTCAAGATCACCGAAGGATTCGTGAACCAATTCGGCAAGGGGCGTGTGCGCAATACCCCGATATGTGAATCCGCGATTGTCGGCGCCGGCCTCGGGCTTTCAATCAAGGGTATGAAGGCAATGGTCGAAATGCAGTTCGCCGACTTCGTAACCGAAGGATTTAATCAGATCGTTAACAATCTGGCAAAATCTCATTGGCGATGGGGACAACCCGCGGATGTGGTCGTCAGGATGCCCACGGGGGCCGGAACCGCGGCAGGGCCGTTCCACTCTCAAAGCAACGAAGCGTGGTTCTTTCACACGCCCGGACTCAAGATTGTTTATCCGTCGAACCCAGCCGACGCCAAAGGCTTGCTATGCGCCGCTTTCGAAGACCCCAACCCATACTTGTTTTTCGAACACAAGCTCATGTATCGTTCCATCAAGGGAGACGTTCCGGATGATTACTACACCATCGAAGTTGGAAAGGCCAGCCTGGTATCCGAAGGGGAGGATCTGTCAATTATCACCTATGGAATGGGCGTGCATTGGGCGATGGAGACTTTGGCGGGAATGTCCAACGTAAAGGCTGATGTCGTGGACCTCAGAACGCTGCTTCCATGGGATAAGGAAGCTGTGAGGCAGACGGTCGAAAAAACCAATCGGGTACTGTTGCTGCACGAAGACACGCTCACAGGTGGGATTGGCGCGGAGATCAGCGCATGGATTAGCCAACATTGTTTCCAGTTCCTTGATGCTCCGGTTGTCCGCGTTGGTAGTCTGGATACGCCAATACCTTTTGCACCAACCCTTGAAGGAAACTTTCTGGCCAAATCACGCCTCCAGGCTGCCATCGAGGAGTTGCTCAAATTTTAGCTATCTTAGCCTGCTTGACGCATATTTTTTGCGGGCCTTAAAGCGTTAAAAACCTGATGATTAGCTGTTGGTGGAGACTTCTTGTACTCGGTTCGCTGCTTGCCGTGCTTGCATGGCCACTGCATGCTCAAAATACGAAGGGTGACAGGCCTGCTCAGACACGCGAGAACCGCTTTCAAAAAGGCAGCAAAACGAAGAAGGAAAAGCTTCCGAAGGATAAGCGAATTCGAGCGAAGCGGACGACATCAGCTCCTCGAAATTACCGGCCTCGTAAAGACCGCAAGGGTGGCGACCAGGCCGCCCGACCTGTCTTTCGTCTCAGGACAAAGGAGCCCGACAACAAACCGCATAACGTATTTCCGGCATCGGGCCCATACGTCAACAATCCATCAAAAAGGCGTCGCCGGATTGAAGGAAGGAGCAACACGTATTCCCAACATCGAAGTCCTTCTCCGCGCCCGTCCGGACCTGCGAAGAACGTCTACCCGCGAACGGGTCCATACGTAAACAACCCGTCGAAAAGGTCGCGTCGGGTGGAAGGAAAAAGCAATACGTATTCGCAATACCGGAATCCTTCGCCGCGCCCTTCCAGGCCTGTTAAGAACGTCTTTCCCCAGTCCGGCAAGTACATCAACTACTCATCAACCGCGGGCCGGAAACCACCGGGAGAAAGGAGAATTCGTCCTCATACTGCGACACGTTCATTCACGGCAAGACGGAGTGTCAATGCGTGGGCAAATTATCCACGACCGCGTCAGCGTAAGGAGCGCGCTTACCGCGGCGATATCACGGGGCGCCGCATTCGGAAATTGAACTATGAAACACGACGGCCTTCGGTGGTCGAACGCCCTAAAACCGGCACCCGACTCTCAGCGACCCCAAAACTTCAAAGAAGAAACATTTACCCTCAGTCGGGCCCTTATGTAAACAGCGGTGCGCGGAGCGGACAACGTCAGCCTATCGTATCCAACCGTTCTACATTGTCCAGGTTGGAGCGAATGCAAAGTGGACCGCCCGGGAACCCAAGGGGGAAGCGGAGGATACGGCCTCGTTCAGCTAGCGGCCCCTATATGGCGCGGCGCAGTACTAACGTATGGGCGCATTACCCGCGTCCCCGCAAAAAAGGCGAGCGTGCAGTCACCAAAGACATTTCCGGAAGACCGCTGAGGATGAGAAATTACGAGAGTCCGCGCCCGGTGGGGATGGTCAACCCCACAGCCCGCCCATACCAGCGAAGTAAAAGACTCGGCGACCAACCATACTCTGCCAGGGGTCGCGGGTACCGATCCCGGACGAGGACTGGATTGGCATGGATTGGCGACATTACGAACAGGCGCATTCGCAAGAATTTTACCAGCAAGCGCGGAGTCGAAGGACAGCCAATCGTTACACCTGAGAAAAAGAGACTCGGGATGCGCGATCAGGGCGAGGGATTTTCGGGATTTCTCAAGGCGCGGAGAGCCGCAAAGGGTGGCGGATCCGTCAGCGGGGGTCGTTGGAACAACGATGGAAAAGCGATCCAAACGCGGCCTCCCGGAATGGGCGCGTGGGGCCTTACGAGGTATCGCGGCTTTCTTAAGCGCGAAGGAGGTCGGGCGAAAGACAAGGCGGCCGGTTATGCAGGAAACATTCGCTATCGCGGAAAGAATTACCAGGACCAGGGGGAAGAATTTACCGGCACGTTGAAGGCTCGAAAACCAGGCAGACCTCCGGGAATTGGCCGTCGTGGTATTGACCGTTACGCAGGGAACATACGGTTTGGAGGAAAGGACTACAGAGACCAGGGAGAGGAATTTACGGGCTCTATAAAAGCCAGGAGGCCCGGGAAGGGTGGAGGCAGTGTAAGCTTCCGATTATGGAACAACAATGGACGCCCGATTGCCGGCCGCGCGCCGGGGATAGGCGCCCGACGTATCGATAAGTATAGCGGCAACATCCGCTTTGCGCAAAGAGATTACCGCGACCAGGGTGAGGAATTCACCGGCACGATCAAGACACACAGGCCGCAGAAAGGTGGTGGTAGTGTTAGTTTCCGGTTGTGGAATAATAACGGTAGGGCGGTTGCTGGTCGAACGCCAGGTATTGGTGCCCGCGGGATCGATAGCTTTCGCGGACGGTTACTTCACAAAGAACACGACTATCGCGATCAGGGCGAGGAATTCACAGGAACCATTAAGGCGAAGAGACCTTTGAAGGGCGGAGGAAGCGTGAGTTTCCGTCTTTGGAACAATGACGGAAGGCCAATCGCGGGGAGATCACCGGGAATCGGCGCTCGCGGGATAGAACGTTTCCGTGGACGAATGCTTTACAAAGAACACGACTTCCGCGACCAGGGGGAAGAATTTACGGGCACGATCAAAGCGCATAGACCTGATAAGGGTGGTGGAAGTGTGAGCGGAAAACTTTGGAACAACAATGAAAGGCCGGTTATCTCGCGGGCTCCCGCGAAGTCGGCAATTGATGCCGGACGTTTTGCCGGCAACATGAAAGTCAAACGAGCTGGTCGAAACGAACAAGGCGTCGAATCCCTGGGGCGCGTCCGCGGAAAAGCGGCATATGTGAAGAGTCCCAATGCGGATGACGAAGCATTGAAAGTCAGAAAGCCTGGAGAATCGACATTCGCCATCGCCAGGCTCACGATGAAAACCCGTCGCAACCAGGTGCATAATCCAAACGCCGACAATGAATCCATCAAAGTGAAAAAACCGTCGCCGGATACCCGCGAGGTTGCGAACCTCCAAATCAAAGTGAAGGCAGTTCCTCATTCGAAGAACAGGAGCGCGGCAGATGGTTCTCTCCCCGCTATCAAGCCATCCAAATCCTCGATGAAGGCCAACCAGTACGCTCGCGTTGTCAAGCGATCATATGACGTTTCGAGAAATCCCAACAGCGCAAACGACGCGTTGCGCGTAAGAGAGCCCGGGCAGGCCTATGCACGTGCTGTCGATTACCAGGGAAATATCAAGTTCCGGAAGTTTTCACTCTTCGAGTCGAAAGCCGACCTGCATCCCGACGCGAAGTTTGTTAAAATGAATAAGAATAACGTCGACGAGGAGCGCGACCTCTTGACCAACTTCAGGTTATGGTGGAGCCGCCTGTTCAGGAAGAATGACAGTCAGCCGAGTCATCTGAAGGATAAGAATCACAAGCCGCGGTACGACAAGGGAGAGGCTGGGCTGTGGTACGATTAGTGTATGGAGTTTTTTCATGATGTGGTGTGACCTGATCGCGGTGGAGCAGATCGATGAGATCGTTGCTGAGTCAGCGCAAAAACCTGTTCTAATATTCAAACACAGCACTCGCTGTGGCATCTCACACATGGTCCTGGCGAGGATCGAACGTCAATGGCGTGAAGAGGAGATGAATGGGCTGAAGACCTACCTGCTTGATGTGATCCGCTACCGCGATGTGTCTAATTTCTTGTCAACGCGGTTCGCCGTTGAGCATGAATCTCCACAGATCTTGATTATTCATCACGGCGTGAGTGTACTGGACCGCTCGCACTCCATGATCAACTATCCCGAAATTGCGTCAGCAGTCAGAAGTTGAATGTTACAGATTGCTTGATGTCCTGGTGCAGGCTCAGGGCGACAGGGCAGGTTAGTGCGGCATTCTTCAGTTTCTCCTTCTGCTTCTCAGTGACCTGAAGGTTTGGATGCTTGAAGTCGATATCGATACCTGCAATTCGCCTGGGGCCCGAGGCCATATGCTTGGTGATGACGGCCTCAAGTCCGCGGAGATCGATATTCTCTCTTCTGGCTACAATCCCCATGATGGTCATCATGCAACTGCACAACGACGCGCACGTAAGATCCGTCGGGCTGAAAGCTTCACCCTTGCCTTCATTGTCAGGCGGAGCATCGGAAATCAGACGGTTACCGGATTTCAGGTGCGTTACCTCGGTGCGCAAGTCACCCATATAAAAACCTGACATTGTGATCATGTGGAATAACTTTTTATGCCAATTTTATGTTACCAAATTTACCCTTAAATTTAATCTTTAAGCACCGGCCAGAATGAAGCGCTTTCGTGAGTTTTCTGCCTTTTTCGTGATTCTGATGCTGATTTTCACTAGCTCCTGGTCTCAAACCCAGGACAGCTATGAATATGAGTCAGAATTTACCTGGGGTATTAATAAGAACACGTACGGGGGCTTGATTGGCGGTTTTGTATTTAAACGAGCCCAGAAGATCAATGACCGGTTGCTTGAGAGCTACGGGTTGGAGATCATGAACGTAAAGCATCCCCAGGAAAGGAGGCAACACTCCGATGTTGGTAACTATTTTATTTACGGAAAGACCAACTACTTATATGCCCTGCGCTTCCAGTATGGCAGGGATTTGATTCTTTTCAAGAAGGCTCCGCAGCAGGGTGTGGAAATTAAGATTGTCACAGCGGTTGGTCCTACGATCGGCGTTCTGGCTCCGTATTATATCGAGCGAAAACTGGATGCTGGTCAAAGCCAGCAGACCATACGCGAGCAGTTTCATCAGGATCTGGCGGCGGAACAAATCCTCGGCCCCGGACGTCTTTTCGAAGGCATTGACAAATCGAAGTTTCGGCTGGGGGCTAATGCCAAAGCTGCTCTCAATTTCGAATTAGGCACGATCAAGAGCCAGGTGACAGGCTTCGAAGTGGGCTTTCTTCTTGACTCTTACTTGAGGAGGATTGAACTCATGCCGTCTGTGCAGAATTACTCCATGTATCCGACGCTGTTCTTTACGCTTTTCTACGGCGGACGCAAATAATCAAAGTTTATTCACGACAAATCCGAGTATCAACCCGCATACGATTATCAGCGGCGAAGGCACGCGCGTGAACACGAGCAAACAGAAGGTAATGATGGTCACGCCGAAATTGAGGATCGTATTTTCGAGGGGTTGAAATAGTATTATGGCTGAGGCTGCAACGAGACCCGCACTTGCCGCTGTGATGCCTTCAAGTGAAGCCCTCACCGGGCGGTACTTCTTGAGACTCTCCCAAAATCGGATAATAAAAAAAATCAAAAACGTTCCCGGCAGAAAGATTCCCAATGCCGAAACAAATGCACCAAGAATTTCGCCTGCCATTCCATAATGTCTCATAGACAAGGCGCCAATATAGGCACTGAATGAAAACGATGGGCCCGGCATCGCCTGTGCGAGCGCATAGCCCGAAAGGAACTCATCGTGTGACGTTGGATAGTGCAGAGGCTTGGCATACTGTACAAACTCGGTATAAAGCAACGGAGCCAGTACTTGCCCACCCCCAAAGACGAGGCTGCCGTTCCGATAAAAATTCTCGAACAGCTTGATTGGCAAGGCCCGCGTCACGCCTCCAAGAATAGCGGCAACAACAAGCACTCCACCCCACAGCAGGAAATTCGACCAATCGATGTCGAGCTTCTGCTTCGTCTCTTTCGGCTGCGAACGGAATTTCAATGAAGTCACCAGGCCGGCACCAATCAGGATGATCGGGAACACAAATGGCGTTTGCACAAAATAAGATAACACGGCAGCCACAATCATCAGCCCGATGCCGGTGCGTGTAGTTACAGTTTTAAGACTGATCATATAGGCCCCATAACTCACAAATCCGACAGCCATCGGGCGAATAAACAGCGTCAGCTTTGCGATTACCGTCTCATCCAGGAAAGACAGTCCAATTGCGGCTGCAGTCATGAACAGCACTGCAGGCATCACCCACATCAACAGTGATAGGTAAGCGAGTGTGGGCCCGCCTATCTTGAATCCTATTGCCGTCAGCGTCTGCGTAGACGCGGGTCCCGGAAGAATCTGACAGAGTGAATTGATCTCGATCAGCTCCTCTTCGGTGAGGTACTTGCGCTTGTCGACCAATATTTTATGAAAGTGTGCCAGGTGTGCCTGTGGCCCGCCAAATGTGGACACCGCGAGCAACAGTATATCACGAAGAAAAATATAGTATCGAACGCGTCTAACCAATTCTTTTCAGGAATGACACTTCAGTTTCTATGGCTATTGAAGGAAAGGTTCATATCTGACCCTGTGTATAGAGAAGGTATTGAGTATAGCAATAAGTTACGAAATCAATCTTGGCAACTTCGAAAAACTGGTCACGCTGCTGTGCACTATGACACATGTAATGCTAAGCCGGGCCACGTTGCTATAGAGCAATTTTTTTCTTGTTCCGATACAAAAACTTCGACCGTCGAACAAGGGGATCGCACCATGCAA
>CAZLWX010000050.1:0-25828 GCA_964563295.1 uncultured Roseivirgaceae bacterium
ACTTTCCTCCCAACAAACTCCCCATACTTCCTGGCCGTAGCTGCTGTCGATTTTTTTATTGCTGAAGAGAATTTTCCGAAAGGACGTGTCTCTATGATGACTCCATCTTTCCCCAATGTGCGTCGCCACAAACCAACGCCCTTGCCGGCGTAGGCGATCAGTGACGTGAATGCCGACTGTTCAATCTTAATCCCGACGCCTAGGATCGCGCTCCGGTCTTTGTAGGCAATTCCATACTCGTCATATGTCGGCAACAACCAGGTCCTGGACGGAATGGAACCACCTGCCCCCTGTCCGGAGTGCCAATAGACGCGGTCACCTATTTTTTCCTTGATCAGTTTCGACTCTACCGGATCCAACGCGGCGATCGCTTCTGCCTTCGTCAGGCCAGCCCACCACACGAAGTCCCCGATGGTTGCAGGACCATGACTTGTAAAATACCGAAGCGCGAGTTCCGAAAGGGCTTCATCTTTTTCGGGGACGGGATGTGGAGGAACCCATTCATCCAACAACGCGAAGCGATGCTGCTTGCCGTGCCTTGCCGTGAAACAAATCAAGCCTTCCTGCGCCAGCCACGCGAGAATGTGGAGTCCACGTGTGTCTTTGGTGCTGATCTTGTTCTTCTCCAGGATTTGGTAAAGGTCATCACGCGTCAGTTGCTCACCTCCCTCGAGGGCGGCGAACCAAAGTTTGCGGCTCTTTCTTAAAACTCTGTCGTCAATTCCCTCTTTTCGAAGCATGGGTTTCACACGGCCGAATACGCGGGGTGTGAGGTACCTGAGCATCCAACGTATATCGCGCGGTGTAACGAAGTGAAGTGTACCCCTCATCGGCCATGTGCGGATGAGTTGCTTATCGGTGATCGCCTTCTCGATGTCCGCCTCCTGGACAGTGAAGTTCAAACGTTGACCGATCGACCACAGCGACCCGAGGTAATCCTGCGCCTGAACGGCGCCGAGCCACGAAACGACTTCTCCAGGAGTGGAAAATTCCGGGGCGACAAGCTGTTGAGCGTGTAAGCGATGGCGGATGAGCTCTTTGATGGTCACAATGATCGGGACGCCCAGATGTTTAATCCTCTACATCCACTTCACGTCTTTTTCGCGCAGCTCTTTCACCCGGGAGATTGCCATCTTTGCGATCAACGCCTTTGGCAAGGGTTGATCATAAGGAAGCTGAACCGATCCTCTGCCGGTGACAAAACCGGATAACTCTTTTTCAAAGGCCTGAATTACCGAGGGTGTCGGCATAAAATTCATGTGGTTGCGAAAGGCCGCAAAGGCAAACAGGATGCGATTTTCTTCAAAGACCGGGTTTCCCCACTTGATTGTCTCTTTGGCCTTCGGCGCCGCCTTCTTCAATATCGCGCGCAGTTCGCGAAGCTTTGCCTGCGACTCTTTCGGAGCGGCGGCTATGTACTCGGAAATGGTGGTGACTTTCCCCTTTGGCATCGGTGTCGAAGATACAAATTTTCATAAAACTGAGTAAACACAAGGATCTGTCGAAGAAGCACCAAATGCCAAGACCTGTTCAAGCCCCGGAACCATTTTTCCCACGCTCGCCCTTGCATCTAAAGGGCGCCACCGCGCTAAATCACGAATTCACAATAGCACATCAATCAAAGGCCAAAGGCTAAAGGCCAAAAGCCAAAAGCCAAAAACCAAAAGCTAAAAGCCAACGTCAGCACAATAGCACCACCTCAACACCTCAACACTTCAACACCTGAACACTCCAACACTTCAACGCTATTTGAACCACGACGACAACTCAAACACCCTGCTCTTGGTCTCCTGGGCATATTGTTCATTGCGAAGCGTTTCCGGAACCTTGTGGTCGATGAACCATTCTGACTTGTAAATCATCAGGAGCAGGTACAAGACCGGAATAAATGAAAAATAGAAAAGCAGCCTCGGCACTGACTTGGGATTGCGTTTGCTGAGGAGCAGGTACACGTAGGCGGCAACGAGCAGGATGAAGATCGAGATCAGGATATAAATGGGCGGCATGCTTTCGAGCTCTGTGCGAAAATATTTTACGCGATCGATGCCTCCTTCGATTGTCATGGGGGCATTGCGGTCACCTTCGAAGATCACTTGCCCGAAAAATCCATCATCCTTTTCCAATGCAGTGAAATCGATGCGAAGCGAGTTGTCGGTCGTGTCCTTGATCACCCGGATGCCTGAAATATCCCGGGCCGTCTTCAAGACTTTGAAGTCGAGGATCTCCGCGTTTTCAACCTTGACTTTGAGCGGAGCATAAATGTTCTCTTCTTTAATGGTTTCCTTCCCCTGGTTGAAGAAGTAGAAGTACGCGGATACAACGTCAGAATCGATCGTGTCATTATTCGGTTTCAGCAACCGCAATGGGGCTGTCGCTGCATTGGATTGGTCGATGATGACGGTCCGGACCGGGTCGACGTAAAAGGTCGGCTCCCGTTCCTTGTCGCCGACATAAAGAAAATAGTATCCAAATACGATCGTGATCAGAATCGACAGGACGTTACTGATAATGATGTCCATCACACGTTGTGACATAATGGGGCGGTTGGATCGCAAAATTTAGATAAAAAGAAGGTTAAGCGGCAGGGTAGAGGAAAGCTGATAATCCCTGAATCCGCAGAAACGGCTGTTGGTAAATGTCATTGAAAGGCTTTAATGACGGTTTGACCGCTCAACCAGCGGCTGATGCCCAAAAAATAACAAGTCAGGAACGGCTCATCCGTGGAACAGTTTTGGTCCAGCCAGGAAGGTAAACACTTTTTATATGGGGCAGACTGTGATTGGAATATTCAAAAAGAACAGTGAGGCACAGGAAGCTGTGGCCCGTCTGGTTGCAAGAGGTATTGACCGTGGGGAAATTGATATGGCTTATCCGGAAGCCGAGGAGAGTCGCGCAGACATCACGGACCAGGATCACACCCTTGACAGCAAGGTCGGCAACTTCTTTCGGAACATCTTTTCAGACACCGATGACGCCCTTCGGTATGCCGCGGTAGCTCAGCGAGGTATCACAGTCGCGGTACACACTTCAGATTATGCGCAGGCCGAACAGGTCGCTGACCTTCTCGATGCGTCCGGCGCGCTTAATGTCGATGAGGCCGCCCGCGTACTGGAAGACAGCATGACGCGGGAGGACCGGAAATACAACATTAGACAGGGCGCCGCCGAACCGAACACGCCCGCGCCGGATTTCAACACACGCCCCTCATCCAATATTGCGGCCGACTCTGAACGGCAGGTCGAGCCTGATCGGCGCGCGCGGCCAGCTGTGCGAGTCAGGACGAAGATCATCGAAACTCCCCTTGGACAAAACACCAGACTTCGCGAGGAACGGGTGTGGCTGGAGAAGCCTCCCCACGACCGCGTCGACGAGCACGGTAACGTGCACAAGGAGGGCCAGTAATCCATTGGAGATTATTTGATTTCGAACTGGGCGGTAACCTGCGCGCGAAGCTTGATTTTTCGGAATGCAATGGGTTCAGGCGGCGCGTCGGCCTTGAACATGCGCGATTCTTCCATGGCCATTCGCGGCTCCATGGGCATTACATCCCAATCGCGCACCATGATGGGCTTGCCGATCTCCGCACCGATGGAGGCGAGCAAGGTTTCGGCTTTCATCTTCGCATTTTGAAGGGCTTTCGTTTTTAGTTCCAGATGGATCTTTTCATAATCACTGTGATGAAGCCGTGTAATATCGACGAGGTCAACGGCCACGGAACCCAGGCTTTCCAGGAATTTTTGGAGCTCGTCAGCACTTGTGAGCATGAGTTGATAAGTTTTCGATCGGTAGGCTTCCTGTTCACGGCGACGGAATTTGTCGAGCTGTGACCCCGCGTCCGCTAGCTCGAGTCGCTTCCGGTCGATTCCCGCCTTCTTCAATGCATTGAGGAATTCCGCGTCGATCTTTTCGAGCGCTATTTTTTGCCGGTTTTCCTCAAATTCTTTAAGCCGGATGATCATGTATATTTCGTTTGGCTCAATTTCCTGTTCAGCTGTGCCAGTCACTTCAATAAAGTGTTCCTTAGCAGTGTCCTGGCTGAAGGATAGCACAGGCATAGAAAAGAGCATGTAAAGCAGAAAGTGTTTCATCATTTTTGATTTTCCTCGATTAGACCAAAGAACGGGCCATGTTCTCATGGGGTAAGCGTCTGGCGCCTTTAGCCCCGCATCCCCGGAAGGGTTCATAAAGCCGCCATTTTCTGCCAAATCCCTTAAATTACTCTGTAACCTTGGGCGTATCTCCCGGTAACCAACGCGGATTTTGACAAAAAACGAGGACCTGATGACGGACGAATCGATAATGGAGGCCGTGAAACGCGGTGAGCTTCAGCGGGCAACCTTGCTTTTTGAACGGTATAACAAGCGGATCTTCAATTTTCTCGCGCGGATGACGATGAATCGGCAACTGGCCCAGGACCTGACCCAAAATGTTTTTCTGAGGCTGATCAAATACCGCTCGAGCTACCGCGAAGGACACAAGTTTCAGTCGTGGGTCTTTCAAATCGCCCGGAATGTGTTCTCCGACCACTACCAGGCTCATAAGAACAGGTTTTCGGATTACGTCGATGTTGATAAAGTAAGGGACAATATGGCTGACCACGAAGAATGGATTGACCAGGAGGAGAAAGAAAAGGTGTTGCATGCCTCCATGGCGAAGCTTACCGACGAGCAACGCGAACTGCTGGTGCTAACACGCTTCCAGCAAATGCGGTACGAGGAGGTTGCGGCGATCATGGACACCACGGTAGCCAATATTAAAGTAAAAGTTCATCGTGCGATCATCAAGCTCCGTGAATATTACTTCGAACTCGAAAAGATTTAACCCGCCCCTTAAGGCGTCTTGATATGGACAAAGAAAAATTACAAAGCACGCTCATCGACTACATCGACAACAAGCTCAACTCTGTCGATAGGTTGAATGTGGAGCAACTGCTCATGAAGGATCAGGAGGCGTTTAGACTATATGAGGAGCTGAAGGAGGTGATACACGCTATGCACCGATCTGCTCAGCTCGACGCCCCGGGCGACTTGAAAAAGAACTTCGATGCCATGCTTGCGGAGGAGATGGCTGCAGACCGCCGTGGGAAAACCTTTTGGCTGCACCCAACATTCTATCGCGCCGCAGCTGCCGTGTTGCTGGTGATTCTGGGAGCTGGGATCGGCTACCTCATCAGTGAGCGCCAAAGCCAGCGTCTGGCAGACGTTGAACGAAAACTGCAGGAGCAGGAAGAACAAATGCGGGTCACCAATCAAATGATGGCGATGCTGGCCAACAATGAATCGGCGAGTAAGCGCATGCAGGGTGTCAATGTTGCCCTGACGATCGATAAGGCCGGCGATAAAATCGTGGACGCATTGGTGAAGGTGATGAATGAAGATCCCAACTCCAACGTCCGGCTGTCGGCACTCGAGGCGCTTAGCAAGTTTATCGATGAGCAGGAAGTTCGCGATAAGCTGATCCGCTCCCTGCCGGCCCAGAAAGACCCCATCGTGCAGATTGCGTTAATCCAGCTGCTCGTGAAGATGAAGGAAAAAAGTGTGGTGGACGACTTGCAAAAGATCGTGGATGACGAGGGGACGATCCAGGCAGTACGCGACGAAGCATATTCAGGTATTTTGAAACTTTCATGAAGGCGAAAATAAACAGTCAGTAAAAACAATCTAAAAATGAAAAACAGGAGTTTGATAATTATAGCCCTTTTGATGGTGACTTTCCTGACTAAAGGTCAGGAGTATAAAGTTGCCAAGAGTACGGGAAGGCTGGAGCTTAACCTCGGCCGGGTAACAGTGGAAGGGCACTCGGGAAACGAGATCATTTTCTCGATTCGCGATGGCAAGTTCGAAAAGGACGAGCGGGCTGTTGGCCTCCGTGCTGTGAACAGTCTCGGACTGGAAGACAACACGGGGCTGGGCATTAACGTGACCGACAAGGGGAACGTCGTCGAAGTCTATCAACTGAAAAAAACCAGTTCACCTGACATCAAGGTGCTGGTGCCCAAAGGAATGATCGTATCATTCAACCACGAGTCTCAATACGGGGGCGATGCCGTTTTTAGAAACATGGGAAACGAGATCGAAATCTCGGCTCAGTATAACAGCGTTAAGCTGGAAAACGTCACCGGGCCCCTGACAGTGAAGACGATCTATGGACATGTCGAGGCAACATTCGGGACAACCATAAACGACCCGATCTCCATAGTGTCGATCTACGGCTACGTCGACGTGGCATTGCCGCAGACGACCAAAGCCAATCTGAGATTGAGTACATCGTATGGCGAGATTTATGTCGCCCCGGAGTTCAAGATTGAGGTGGACCGCCAGGGAGAAATGATCCGGTACAGCGACCGGGTCTCGGGTAAGATAAACGGCGGTGGCATTAACATCGACCTTGGCTGCAACTACGGCAAGGTGTACCTCCGGAAGGCCTGATCAAAAAAAGAGTATTAACCGAGTAAGGAAATGAATAGAATAATAATTCTCGCCTGGGGCTTGCTGATTGCGGCTCCGGCGTGTGCACAAGAGTATAAACTGGCCAAGAGCACCGGCCGACTGGAGATCAGAGAAGTCAATCATGTGGTGATCGAGGGCTATAGCGGCAACGAGATCATTTTTACTTCCCGCGACCAGGATCGCGAGAGGGATGAGCGGGCAAAAGGGCTGCGAGCGGTGAGCAGCATGGGGCTCGAAGACAATACCGGGATCGGCCTTTCAGTGGTTGACAAAGGCGATCACATTGAAGTCCAACAGCTTAAGCGAATGGGTGGACCCGAAATCACGGTCAAGGTTCCAAAAGGCATAAAGGTGGTCCTCTCACACACCAGTCCCCATGGTGATGAGGTGACGATCAGGAATTTTGAAGGTGAGCTGGAGGTCTCTACTGTTCACAACGATGTCATCCTGACCAATACCACGGGACCGATGGAGATCAAGACCGTTCACGGCGACATCGAGGCTTCGCTGGGCGCACCCCTGAAAAGTCCGGTGTCATTGACCTCCGTTCACGGTCATGTCGATGTCGCCATGCCAGTGACAACGAAGGCAAACCTTCGGCTCTCCACCAGTTGGGGAGAGATCTTCGTTGACCCGGACTTCAAGATCGAGATCGATCGTACCGGCGACATGGTCCGCTATGACGATAAAGTCAGCGGCAAACTGAATGGAGGCGGGATAAACATTGAGCTGGCGTCAGGTCACAACAATGTATACCTCCGGAAGAAATAGCACTCATCTTGAAAAATAATAAGTAGTGTATGAGACTCGCAATAATGGTATTGCTGGCAGGTATTGTTTCAACAGCTCCCGGCCAGACCAATTTTTCGCGATCTATTCCGGTGAAACCTGGACAAAAGATCAATATGCACTTTGACTACCCGGACCTGATTCGGGTGAGCACGTGGGACAAGAATGAAGTTTCCGTAGTGGGCACGATCAGCATCAACAACGGTGAGAACGATGACGCCTTCGTCTTCGAGTCGAGCGTGAATGGCAACGTGGTTGACATACGCTCAAGCATCCGTGACATGAAGAACCTTCCACAACGGGTCACCGTTATGCGCGATGGTCAGAAAATCGTATTTGCGAACAAGGATGAATTGAGAAAGTATCAGGCAGAACATGGCAGGGGATTCAATACGATGTCGTGGGGTGTTGACATTGAAATCGAGTTGGAGATCAAAGTGCCTCGCGGCATGGAAACTCGCGTGGAGTCGGTGTACGGGATGGTGGAAATAATCAACTTTACCGGTCCATTGGTCGTGGAGGCCACCTATGGGGGCGTCGATGCAGCGCTCGCGGAAGGCGCGACGGGAGAAGTAACGGCTGAAACCAATTATGGGGAAATCTACACCAACCTGGATGTGAAATTTTCAAGTGAGGGCAAAAGTTCAGAGGACTTCCACACGTTCGTTACTGCCAGGCCCGGAACGGGTCCTCGTTACGCGTTCGAGTCAAAGTATGGAAACGTTTACCTGCGCAAAGCCGCGAATTAATCTTCAAATACCCTGATGAAGAGCCTGACCGGCAAAACGGTCGGGCTTTTTTTTGCTGTTCAGGCACAAAATATCATATCCCACGCTTGGATTATTTCCCGCAAGGTACAACATTTGTATAAGTCTATAAAAACGATAGACTTTATATATTATGAGGACACGAAGCATCACCCTGGTCATGACGGCGGCGGTACTCCTGTTGGTTACCAACCTAAAGGCTCAACAAAATCAGGATTCAAGCCATTACCGAACTCCGGCGCGGCGCGTTGTGATTACCGGTGCCCGTTTTTGCTATCCGCTCCTTCAACGCTGGATTGAGCGCTACAAGCTGACGCGGCCAGAGGTAGAGGTCGTAATTGAGCCCAGGAGTACCAGGGACCCAGAATCATATGACATTCTCGCCGAAGTATACGACCACAATCCGGAGGTCAAGGCGACCCGCGCGTACGCTTACGTTGGACGGTATGCCGTGTTGCCGGTGGCCAACGCGGCGTCGGCGTTTGCGCGTACCTATGCTATATCCGGGGTAAGCCGGGACCAGATTCGGCAGCTTTTCTTTCGTGATACCTTTGCCGACCAGGAAAAACTACGGGAGGTCCAGGAAACGACGACGATCTACACGCGCCTCCAAAAGGCCGGCGCTCCCATCGTGTTTGCAACCCAATATGGATTTACACAAACTGATTTTAAGGGAAAAGCGATCGCCGGTGCCGATGAGCATTTGCTTACCGCGATTTTACGAGACACCACTGCCGTCTCGTATTTGCCCTTACCGCTCATCTACGACTTAACCACCAGGTCCATCAAGTCGGGGCTCGCGGTTCTTCCGGTCGATCTTGATGGGAATGGCAAAATCAGCGACACCGAGAAACAGTATCATGAGCTCGACGACGTCATCGCTCAGCTCGAATCACTTGCAGATCGCGGACGGAAGAACATCGCCCTGGCTCATTTCCATCTTTCCGTTGCCCGTGAGCATGCTGATCCGGAGGCCGTTGATTTTATCAGGTGGGTGGTGGATAATGGACAGGCCGACCTGCATGAGGAGGGGTTCATGGAACCCGCGGCGGAAAATCCCAATTAAATTTCCAATCCAAAAAAGTCAAATTCAAAACTGTTAAGCCTTCAAACATTAAAACTGTTCGACAATGAAAAGAATGATACTGTTCGCCTTTTTCTTGACGCCCTGGATCTGCCAGGCCCAGAATTATGTCGAAGGAATCGTGATTGATATAGATGGCATGCCGATTCCCGGCGCCAATGTCATAGTGAATGGAACGCAGACGCACACGGTGACTGATGTTGACGGCCTGTTTAGGATTCGCGCGCTCGAATTACCATTTGCCATTGTAATCAGTTCAGTTGGATATCAAAGCCAGGAGATTGAATTCTATGAGCTGACCGATGAGCTCTTCGAGATCATGCTGCCGGAAGAAAACGTGCTTAAGGCGATTGTAGTGACTTCCCGACGCCGTGAAGAGATCGCGCAGCAGGTGCCAATTCCGGTTTCGGTTATCAATGGTGCGCTGATAGACGAAACGGGCGCTTTCAACGTAAACCGGCTCAAGGAACTGGTACCCACCGTTCAGTTGTACTCATCCAACCCCCGGAATACGACGCTCAATATCCGGGGGATGGGGTCCACCTTTGGGCTTACCAATGATGGAATCGACCCGGGAGTTGGATTCTACGTCGACGGCGTCTATTATGCGCGACCAGCAGCTGCTGTTCTGGATTTTGTCGACGTTGAGCAAATCGAAGTCCTTCGCGGTCCACAAGGCACGTTGTTTGGAAAGAATACTACGGCTGGAGCGTTCAATATCACCACCAGGGCTCCCTCATTCAACCCTGAAGCCACCTTTGACCTGAGTTATGGCAACCTTGGCTACATTCAGGCAAAAAGTTCAGTCAGCGGTCCCATACTGAAAGACAAGATAGCTGTGCGAGCGTCTTTCTCCGGCACCCGCCGCGATGGAACCATCCATCACATTATCACTGACCAATACCTCAACGACCTCAACAATCTGGGCGCACGCGCTCAACTGTTGGTCAAGCCTGTTGAAAACATCAAGCTCCTCCTGAGCGCCGACGCCAATCGTCAACGATCAAATGGCTATGCGCAGGTGATTGCAGGAGTAGCGCATACCCTGCGTGCCGATTACCGTCAATTCGATGCCATTATCGCGGATCTCAACTACACCCTGCCATCTACCAATCCATTCGACCGTCAGGTGGACCAGGACACTCCCTGGCGCGCTACCAATGACCTCGGTGGTGTATCCATCAATCTTGAGATCGACACAAAAAAAGGATCGTTCACGAGTACATCATCATGGCGATACTGGCGATGGGATCCTTCGAACGATCGCGACTTCACTGGGATCCCTATGTTAACGCTGTCTCAGGCTCCCTCGAGACATCACAACTGGTCTCAGGAACTTCGTTACTCCGGTGAATTATCGCGTCGAATGACCGGTGTTGCGGGTGTCTTTCTTTTTGGACAGGAGTTGAAGGCTGATCCCTACCACACCGAAGAGGCGGGTCCGGCACAATGGAGGTTTTCCCAAAACACAGCGAGCAGCTTATGGCAGACTCCCGGCCTTCTTGACGGCTATGGTATCCAGACGCGTTCTACGCTCTACTCGTTCAGCGGGGCGGCATTTGCCAACGCGGAGTGGACCATAGCAGACAAGTTTCGACTGATGCCCGGCGTACGCCTCAACTATGATTCCAAGCGGGTCGACTATCAACGTATGACTTATGGCGGGTTGCAAACTGACGACGAGGCATTGCTAACCCTCAAGCGTTCCGTTTATACCGACCAGGAGTTCGCTGTTGATGTCGATGATTGGAACGTTTCCGGCCAGCTGACCCTGGCATACTCCGCGGGGCGGCGCGTGAACGCATTTGCAACTCACTCGCGGAGCTACAAGCCCGTAGGCGTGAACCTCGGTGGGCTTCCAACCTCGTCAGGCCGGGTGATGACTGAACTGGCCCGGGTGAAACCAGAAGCTGTTAGTCACTTTGAGGTGGGGCTGAAGACGGCCCCATCGGCCCGGTCGACTGTCAACCTCGCGGTTTATCGCACGGGTATCCGCGATTACCAAACCCTGGTCCAGGCGGCGGAGCTCGGCGTCAATCGCGGGTACCTTGCAAACGCGGACCTGGTGCGTGTCGCGGGCGCCGAGCTGGATGCGTCGTTGCGGATCGAGTATTTTTCGTTTCATGCAGCAGCGGCTTTCACTGATGGTAAATATGTATCATTTCCCAATGCGCCGGTGCCGCTGGAGGAAACGGGCGGAGAAACCGCATATAAAGATGTGTCTGGAGGCAATCTTCCCGGAATATCGAGGTGGTCATCAACTCTTGGGGGAGAGTACCTTGGAAAAATGCAGAACATCATGGGGCAGCCCGGTAAGTTCTTTGTCGGATTCGACACCTTCTATCGATCATCGTTTTCTTCCAGTCCTTCACCGTCGAGGTACCTGAATGTTGCTGGCTATGTGCTTGCCAACGGCCGTCTTGGGTTTCGCGCTACGGGCGGGTTGTCTGTATCCGTTTGGGGCCGCAATCTGCTGGGCAGCGACTACATGGAACAGTTGTTGCCTGGCGCCGGAAATGCGGGGCATTACGCAGGTGTGCTTGGTGATCCCAGAACCTATGGTGTGACGTTGAAATTCATTCCTTAATTGCAATTGTTATCTTGCGGGCGCTTTTCCCCCACATGAAAATCAACCGTCAGCTTTTCTTGTCGATCATACCCATCGTACTTGCAGGTATACTGTACGCAACTTCCGTTTCAGGGCAATCCGTTCAGCGACGCGATCAGTTGTGGTTTGGATTCTTCAGCCAGCCGCGTTTCACAGAACGATCTGGTATGTGGATCGACATTCATTACCGGGTAAATGACCCTTTCCGCCCGGCTACCGGCATCGTCCGGGTGGCTTACACCTACTTCATTACCGATCATTTGAGAGCTTCCGCGGGTTATGGTCACATCCGGCTCTTTACTCCCGACACCAGCTTGCCGGATGTCCCGGAGCACAGGCCATGGCAACAGGTCCAATGGATAACCCATGTTGAACGCCTTCAGTTGTCACAGTGGTTAAGGACGGAGGAGCGGTTCCGGCGCCGGGTATCAGGCACCAGCCTGTTGGATGACTACAATTTCAACTGGAGATTCCGCTATAATCTGGGACTATCCGTGCCCCTTCGGGGAAAACAACTTACGGCCGGAACTCCCTTTGTCCTGGTGAACGATGAAATCCACGTGAATGCGGGGAAACAAACCGTCGATCACCGCTTTGATCAAAATCGCTTTTTTGTTGGGCTGGGTTATCAGTTTGGCCGCCATACAAACGCAAACATTGGCTATCTCAACGTTCATCAGAAGCTTGCGCCTACGTCCTTTGTCAGAGTTGATGCCGTACGACTTTTTGTTACGTCCAACATCGACTTGCGCCAACGGAAGAGTTGAATGATTCCTAATTCCTAATAATTCCTAATTCAGAATAATTCAGAATTGAGATTCAGGTATCAGGAACAATTAGGAATCAGGAATCAGGAATTAGGAATTTTTTCTAACTTCACGCACTTTTTGATCAGAGGCATAGAATTTTTATTGCGCAAGGCATGGCACTGCTAGAGAAGCAACTTTTTATCAGGAAATCAACAATCCCAAATTCAGGCAAAGGTCTTTTCACGAAGAAATTCATTCCGAAGGGAACCCGCATTGTCGAGTACAAAGGACGAATTACAAACTGGAAAGAGGTTAAGGATCAGGACGGCAACAACCCGTACATCTTTTACGTGAAGCGCAACCATGTGATTGATGCATTACCGGCGAAGCGGGCGCTGGCCCGTTACGCCAACGACGCTAATGGGATCGTAAGGGTGAAGGGCATACGGAATAATGCCGACTACATCACCGACGGCTTGAAGGCTTATATCGAAGCAAGGACTGATATCCCGGCAGGCGCCGAGATCCTGGTCGATTACGGAAAGGACTACTGGAACGTCATCCGTCATAATCTTCGGCTCGAGCGGGAGGAGGCGAAGAGGAAGAAGAATGCGCGCGCAAAACGCACCACACCATTCAGGAAGAGGAGAGTGGATGGTCAGAAAATCCTGCAGGATGTCAAGCATAGCAAGGACAAGGATTCGACGCTTGCACCTCGCGCCGATGTTACGCGAAAAACACGTCAAAAAAAATCACTGAACGGCAGGAAGAGCATTTCAAAGCAGGAGAGAAAGGCGAAAGTCCGGACGGAATAGCTACCGGTTGCGAACGGCTTCGAGTTGGAGGGCGGCGTCGCGTGCATAGTCGACAAGGCCCTGACGTGTCGCCTCAGTGATGTAAGCCTCCAGCAGCCTTACGGAATTCGGATTGCTTTGAATGGCCTCAGCCAGGATATCATATGCCTTTGGACTTCTTTCGTCTTTTTCGCGGAAGAAACTTGCCGCCGCCAATACTCCCTCTTCAAAGTAAGGATTCCAGAGCCCCAGGATGGCGTAATTCCGTTCCGCGGTAACGGTGTCATTCTTCGACAGGCTTATTACGGCATTGTAGAGCATTCTTTCCAGCGATTGGGAATGCCTAAAAGAGACATCATCGATCCGTCGTTCGAGTTCGCGGCCTTCATTGCCAATCGCAAGTAGCAAGAGTTGAAAATGCCGGACGTCTTCCAGGAGTTGCTGGTCTGTAAATTCCAGTCCCGCGATTTGATTGTAGTAACGGATCGCCATTTGCATCCGGTCGGCCCTCAGTTGCTTGTAGCACATCTCGAGCAGCATCCGGACTTTGTAATTGGGATTGTCCAGGGAATTGATCAACCGGGAGAAAAACACAGTGTCCGATGCCGAAACCATATAACGCGCGTACTGGTATTTTTCCGCTTCGGGCATGGTGAGGGCTTCTTGCGGCGACGATGACAGAATTTTCCTGACCTGGGAGGCCAGGCGGATTTCGTCGCTATCCCCCGATGTGGCGACGGAGTCCCACGCTACTCTTGCCTCGCCAATACGCTGCGCTTCCGTAAGAGCGATAGCATAATACAAGAGCGCTTTTTTGTACTCGTCCTGCAGCGCATATGCAAAGTAGGTCACGGCGATATCAGGGTTACCCTGTTCGAGCGCCCAGAGTCCCTGCAGGTAATTGTATTTCCCCTGATAGCTTTGAGTGAGAAGGAATAGTTCGCCAATAGTTTGTTTGGCCATGTATATGTTGCCCTGGTGGTAGTAGGCGTGAGCCAACGACGCCTTTAGCGCTTCGCGGAAGCTGACGTTCAGCGAGTCTTCCGCAATCTTGAGTGCGCGGCTTGTGAACGTCGTGTCGAGGTCGCGAGCGTGATACACGATGTAGTTATTTAGAAGTGTTGCACTGTGCAGGTTGAGCTCACGAACATCAAGGGGATCCCGCTCGAGGTTCAGTTCTTGGCGAAACAAGGTCGAATTGACCAGCGCGTTGCTGACGACGCCAGGGGAGGTATCGTCAAACTGTCTTAGAATGGAATCTGTCTTGACGGGGATCAACTCCGCGGCCGTCATGCCAAAGAAATTGGCCTCCGCGGAAGTTTTCGCTATCCCATCGCGGCGCGCTTCAAAGAACAGATACGTTGCAGAATCGAGATGGTGTATGCTCGCGTAGGCAAAGCCCAGGTTATTGTCGAGTGCTGCTGATGGTGACTTCATCCGTGCCTGTCTGAAAGCCCCGATGGCGGGAAAATATTCCCTGCGCCAGAGGTACAGATTGCCCTGATTGACGAGCGAATAATCACTCGGATTTCGCTCGTTCGCCAGCTCGTAGCTCTCGTCGGCGCCCTCAAAGTCGAGCCGCGAGGCTTTGATCATCGCCAGGGCATAGTTGGCTCGATGGTTTTCGAACGCATTGATCCGGCTGCGATCATAGAAAGCGCGCGCCAGGGTTTCGTTTTCCTGAAGTTTATAGAGGTCGGCGGCGTAGTTATAAAATCCAGCCATGCTGTAGTAGACGTAATCCTGCCAGTATGAAGCAAACACAAATGCGAGCGTGATAATGACGCCGGCCAGGCGGAAAGTAAAGTATGGCATTCGATTGGGCCTGTACAACACTTTGTAGACGGGCATATTCCCCGCCATCATGGCAATGAAATTGGAAAAAATGTAGATGATAAGGGCCAGACCGAAAGCGAAGTGTGTGAAGATGATGAGATCGCGAATGACTTTGAGCGCGGGATCGTTGGCGTTGCCCAGAAGCTGGCCGATGGTGGCGAAACTTATTATTGCCAATGCCACAAAGAACAGCGCACCGAGGGGAGCGAATCCGACGATGTTGTCGTACAAGTTCTCCCGCATCCTGAATCCCCAAAGACCGAGAATTGCGGATATCGTCAGGAGTAGATAGAGGTTCAGGTAAAGGAAATCCCAATTGATGGTGCCGATCTCGTGCAGTAGGGTTATTAGGACGTTGGCCAAATAGACGGTACTGATGATCAGGAAATGCCGCAGGTTTTTTGACGTGCCCCTGGTGGTCACATACACCAACGACGCCATGATTTCGTGGGCCACCATGAGAATGAAGAGTATGCTGAGCACCAGGCCAGCGGTGTACCCGGCCGTCGCGAGGTGGAGGAGTGGAAACGGGATTTGACCTGCGAATTCGACCATCAGCACGAGCGCAACCATAAGTGCTCCGAAAACGAGCAACCGCGAGACAAAACTGGCTGTTGTTCGTATCGCGTTAAAATAAAAACTGACGGCGAGAAAGATGATCAATACAACGGCGGGGACCAGGACGCCATTCTGTCCGAATAACTGCATCAAGTCCAGGCGTAAACTGACGACAAATAGAATAAAAACTGTCATGCCCGACAGATACCAAAACCTGTCAAGCGTGGATATCACGGACACGATGATCGCGGCACCTGCGAGCAACAGACCAAGAAAGATGAAGGATGCGGACGCGTTGTGCTCCACGTCGCTTCCTTGCAGGTATTCGAATATCACGTAGCTTTCGGCGGGTACACTGAGCTCGAAAGGCCCGACCCTGAAACTATGAATCGTGGTTTCAACCGTCTTTTGCTCTTGAATTTTCTCCCAGTGGATAATGCCATCGTTGCCTTGAAACCATGAAAACCACATAAAACCGAGCGCACCGATGGCTATTGCGATCGACAGATGCCAGATCCGTCGAATCGGAGCCGGCCACTGCTTCCAGAAAAAGATGGCAGACATGAATCAGCTAATGGATAAAAGCTGCTAAGCTAATTCCAAAAAAAGTCTTTAGAAACTTTTTCTTGTCATGAGAAGAATCGCGTCACACCCGGCGTTGCAATCGGATAATAGCCGTCTTTATCGGGAAGAACGGGCGGCGTTGCATCAAATGCATAACGGGCAGGTTGCAGGCTCAGGCCCGAATTCAGGATCTGATCCCGCTCCATAATCAGTCCGGAGTAAGTTGCCATTCGACCCATAATCGATGTCAGGGTAGACATAGCACCACGGCCGGCATCGGCGAACCGATATTCACCCTTCGCTAACGCTTCAAAGAGTTCGTCGTGTTCGGTTTGGTAAGGGTTGTTTTCCGCTTGTTTGTCGAACTTGTATACCGACTTGCCATTGGACACGATCTCAGCGTTACCGCAGTAGATAACCCCTTTCGTACCGACGATCATTTCATCGACTTTCGAGTAAGTGCCCTTGATGTGGCGGCACTGGCTGTTCATGATCGATCCATCCGCGTAATGAAACTCCACATAGTGATGATCGTAGATTTCACCGAACTCTTTTCCTGTTCGCACCTGTCTTCCGCCCATGCCCTGGGCGCTTACAGGATAATCGCCCTTGAACCAGTTCATGACGTCGATATTGTGGATGTGCTGCTCGGTGATATGGTCACCACAGAGCCAATTGAAATAATACCAGTTGCGCATTTGGTACTCCATTTCCGTTTGACCTGGCTGGCGCGGATTTACCCATACGCCCTCGCCGTTCCACCACACCTGCGCTGATGTAATGTCCCCGATCGCGCCGTCCTTCAGGCGCTTGTAAAGTTCCCGGTAGGAGTTTTGGTAATGTCGTTGTAGCCCGACAACGACGTTAAGCTTCTTCTGCTTCGCGAGTTCCGCGACTTCGAGCACTTTCTTCACGCCGGCGGGATCGGTTGCCACTGGCTTTTCCATAAAGACATGTTTACCCTGCCGGATCGCTTCTTCAAAGTGGATCGGTCGGAAGCCCGGCGGTGTCGTGAGGATCACCACATCGGCGAGGGGGATTGCTTTGGTATAGGCGTCAAAGCCGACAAACTTTGCTTCGTCCGGCACGGTCACCCTGGCTTTTACATTACCATCTTCATTGTTTTCATCCGTGAGATACCGGTAGCAATTATCCAGACGATCGCGAAAGGCATCGGCCATGGCCACGAGTCTCACGTTCTGTTTTGTCAGCAGGGCCTGCATGGCTGCCCCGGTTCCACGGCCTCCACACCCGATCAAGGCGATTCGAATGGTGTCGTCTACCGAACTGTTGTAGCCATGCGACATTAACGGCATAGCGACGAGGCTCCCTGCGAGGATGGATGATTGTTTGACAAACGTTCTGCGCGATTGAACTGCGATCTTGTTTTTCATATGGGTGATGATTGATCTCTATTTAAGATAGCTGGAAAAAAAACGGTCAATATCTCCTTTGGTTGGCTGAACAGCAGGCCTTACAAGCCTGAACCCCACGAACATTCCGTCAGTCAACCACCATTTGCTTTTCGGGATCTGTGGATCGCGCCGATTCCAGGCAGGGTCGGAGGCGATCCGGTTTGTGCAACGCAATTCCCGGGGATCATCAAGATACGAACCGCCGCGGACAACTTTCGGATACTTTGTTGCAGGCGGCACCAGCGGGTCTTTCACCGGGTTGCTGCGTTTCCGATAGGCTTCCGGGTCGTACTGGTCCAACGTCCACTCACTCAGGTTACCGAGCATGTCGTAGAGGCCCCAGGCATTGGGAGCCAACTCGCCGGTTTTGTGGAATTTTTCACCGCTATTGATTTTGGAATACCCATTCAAGCTGGAATTTTTTTGGTCATGCCCCCCGGCGCGGCACGCATATTCCCACTCGGCTTCGGTAGGCAATCGGTAGAATACACCTGTTCGCTCGTATAACCATTTGCAGTACATGATCGCGGCCTGGTGACTCATACTATTTGCGGGCTGCCGTGGATCGCGACCCATGCCCCACGTCAGGTCGATATATTGTGCCGTTGGACGGGACACGGCATCCAATGCAATATTTTTTGTTTGTGGGATATCGAGGTCTTTGAAGAAGAGATCCCATTCACCGAAGGTCACTTCTTTTTCGCCAATCCAGAATGGGGAGAGCGCTACTTCATGCTGAGGGTGTTCATCAGCATCGGCGGAGGATTCGTTAGTGCCCATATGAAATGAGCCGCCCCGAATGGCGATCATCCTGAATTTTACTTCAGTACCGGGGATGGTCTGTTCGTATGATTTTTCCTGGGCTTTCGCCGGAAGGGAGACGAGAACTGTCGTGACGAAAATGAAAAATGATTTCAAACGATTTCGGGCATGGTACCGAAACAAGTTAGAAATTATTTTCCTGAAGTGCGGGTGGAAATTCCTAATTCCTAATAATTCCTAATTCCTGATTCCTGATTCCTAATTCCTGATTCCTGATTCGTGAATTAGCCTTTGCGGCAAAACTGGTACGTTCTTCTTGCCACCAAGGTACCAGGATACGAAGTTGCCGATACACACTCCTTCTGCAACTTGGAACCTTGTCTTTAGCCTTTAGCCTTTAGCCCTTGGCCTTTAGCCTTTGGCCTTTAGCCTTTAGCCCTTGGCCTTTAGCCCTTGGCCTTTAGCCTTTGGCCTTTAGCCTTTGGCCTTTAGCCTTTGGCCTTTAGCCTTTGGCCTTTAATTCCACCGCTCTGCGATGGGCTCTCACAGCCGCGTCCCGATTTCTGTGACGCCGTTTTTGCTCGCGTTCTTCCTGGATGAAGAGTTCGAAGTTCAGCCTTGCGACTTGAAAATGACTAAGGTAGGATACGGAAGTTGGGTGAGGTTGTAATAAGATCTTGTTTTCCATGCGCTACGTATAAACAACAGACAACCCTATAGTCGTTTACCCCTATTCAAATATTTTAAGGATTTTGGTCATTGAAAAGGAAAAAAGGATTCGGTGGAGTCCTGTTTCAATGCTAACGAGGTCATTTCGGGCTTCGGACAATTTATACGATGGTAACGGCGAAGGGGTTTGACAATTGTGTTTTTTTTCGGGGACCCGGCGAAAACGGAACTAAAAGGCCAAAAAAAACCGCCAGTCTGCAGGGCGGTGGCGGTTTTCAGCAATGGGCTTGATCGATCTTATCCCATGTTGGGTTGCGTTCGCAGATAGGGCTTGATGCTCTTGTGTCACTCGGGAAATTTTACTTGCGCTTTTTGCGCTTGTGGGCCAGCAGCTGATTTTCCTTGCGCACCAGGTCGTGCAGGGTATTTTTCTTCAGCATCTCCACCGTCGCGTTTCGCACATGGAGGAAGGCATCCCGCACTGCGCAGGTTTCTTCATCCACGCATTCCGTACACCGTTCATAGAACTTATAGGTGGCGCAGGGTACGGCGGCGATAGCGCCATCGAACAACCGAACCACTTCCGCCAGATTGACCTCCGATGGTTTTCGGCGAAGAAAATAACCACCTCCCTTGCCCTGCTTGCTACCCAGGACACCCGCCCTCTTTAGATCGAGGAGAATAGCTTCAAGAAATTTCTTTGGGATACAACAGTCTTCCGAAATATCACGGATCAGGAATCGGTCCGCGGGTTTCTTAGCCATGTACACCAGAGCGTGAACGGCATATTTGCATTTCTTCGACAGCATAGGGGTATCGGCGTGTAAGTTATGGCTTTGCGTTTACTATTTCCAACCGCCCTGATGTTAACCACAAAATTGATATAATCATTCAATCCAATTCAAAGTTCATCTATCTTTACGGCCCGGTTAGCCGAAGTAGCTCAGCTGGTAGAGCAACGGTTTCGTAAACCGTAGGTCGTGGGTTCAAGTCCCATCTTCGGCTCTTTGTTGGCCTTTTTTTATTGCTGGTCGGCGCTAAATTTGGAAATTGGTCAATGTGATTTTGATTGATTTGGTGCTTGACCTGGCGGGGCGCGCCCCTCGTTCCTCGGGTCGGGCTATTCGCTGCAAGTCCTCGCCCCACCTCGCAGTGCCTCCCTTTGCTCCGGGCTTTCCGCTTCTATCCCTCGCGCAAGGATCTGTGACATATTTCCGGTGGCGAATTTGTCAGAAGACCGGAATTAGGAATTAGGAATTTCCTTCCTGAGTGAGAAGTAGAAGGTCGCTCCCTCGTTTTGCTTCCCTTCCGCCCAAACAGTACCACCGTGCTTCAAGATGATCCGTTGAACAATAGCCAGGCCGACGCCCGTACCTTCAAAGTCTCTCGCGGAATGCAGACGTTGGAAAACACCAAATAATTTTGAGTAGTAATCCATATTGAAACCCGCACCGTTATCGCGGATGAAGTACACTACTTCATCGCCCTTGTCCTCGTACCCGATCTCAATGATCGCTTTTTCTTTCCGTGCCGTGTACTTGAACGCATTGCTAATGAGGTTGCTCCAGACCTGTCGAATAGTTGTAGGGTCGGCAAAAGCATCGGGTAAGTCAGCCACGCGAATGTCAACCTCCCGGCGCGGATCCATTCTCTTCTGATCTTCAATAATTGTTTCAACCAGAGGCTTCATCGAAACAATGGAGCAGATCAGCTCGCGACGACCGAGGTGCGAGAAAGCCAGCAGATCATCGATCAGCTGACCCATAATCTGACCGTTGCGAATGATCACGTTGATCAGTCTTCGGCCTTCGTCGTCCAGCTTGTTGGAATATTCTTCCGAGAAAATGTTCATGTATCCGTGAACGGAGCGAAGGGGTGCCCGCAAGTCGTGCGAGACTGAATACGAAAATGCCTCAAGCTCTTTGTTCGCGGCCTCAAGCTCCTGCGTTCGTTCGGCGACCTTCTGTTCCAGGCGCATGTTGAACGATTTGATCTCAAACTCAGCGCGCTTCCGTTCAGTGATGTCTGTAATGAAACCGCAGAACGATTGCCGGGAATGGATCTTTATTGGACTGATAAACAACTCGACGGGGAACTCGCTGCCGTCCGAGCGGAGAGCGCTGAACTCGATCAGGTGGTTGATGATCTTGCCTTGCCCTGATGACAGATAAGACTTGATTCCCTGCTCGTGGCCGTTGCGGTACTGGGGTGGAATAATGGTGTCGGTCAGCGTACGGCCGAGCATTTCTTCTTTTGTCCATCCGAATATCTTTTCAGCTCTCGAATTCCAGTCCGTGACCAGTCCGTCGGAGTCGATTACGATTACGGCACTAAGGGCTGAGTCGATCATTGCGCGAACTCTGCTCTCGCTCTCGCTGAGTTCGAGGTTTTGTTCTTCAATTCGCGCCAGCATATAATTGAATGCATCAGTAAGGGCTCCGATCTCGTCATTGCCGTGCTTTTTGGCGCGAATCGAATAATCCTGTTCCGCTGACACGTGTATTGCCGCCCCCGCCAGCGATGTGATTGGGACTGTAATCTGCCGTTGCAACTGCTGCGAGACAAGGTAAGTCGCGATGAGCGCCATCACAGCGACCAAAATACCCGTACTGGAAAAAAGTATCAGGCGGTCGGTGAGTGCATCGAGGTCCGATTTCAGGAAGAGTGTTCCAAGATGTTGGTTGCCCTGGACCACGGGCTCGAATCCCGCAAGGAAAGATTCTTCGAACCGATATCCGGGCTCGCCAGGGGCATCCGGAAAATCACCGGCAGTGAGTTCAGGTGGATAATGTGTAAACAGTCTCCCGCGCTCGTCATACAGTGCTGCCCCGACGATATGCGGATTAGCACGCACGGCGGATATGATTTCATTCGCATCCTCCGGAATATTGAAGGCAAGCGCCGCCGTGCTGTTGGCGGCAATGATCTTTCCCAGCGTTGACAACTCCGTGACCGTAGACCTGCGAAATGATACGAATTCGTAAACGAAATAGGATGCTGACGTCAGGATCAACGCCGATGCGCTCGTGACCATGACCACGGTCATAAACTTGCGTTTTATAGGTATGTTCCTCAGCATTCTCGACTATTCAACATTTGCGACACGCAACAATTTTGAGCTGATCGTCAGGTTAGCCATTCTTGCAGCTTCGACGTTGATATTGATGCGCGTTCTATTGTCCTCCGTGGCGAAGCCGATCATTCCTCCGTTTTTGACGAAGTTGTTGGCGTCGCTCACCGTCAATATTGGCCGGCCTTCAAGAAGCGCGATCACGCGTCTAAGCTCTTCCCGCCGCTGCAAGTTTACAAACACGATGTGGCATTCAGTCGCATCTTTGGCGTCCTTGTAGCGCCGCACCACAATTGGATGGCTATCCATGCGTTCTCCCTGGACCGTACGGTCCAGGTAGTTTTCAAATGGGTCGTCGCCGATGATTCCTATGATTAACGGAGCCTCTGGGTTTTGAAAAGCCTGATCAGGCCACTCGACAAACTGGCAGAAGTTGTACAGGAATCCAGCCTTGACTTGATATTCCAGTGACGGCGTCTCCTGCGCCAGGGAGTACGTATGGATCAGTACCGTGATCAGCCACAGGCCCTTGCGCATACAGGCAATGATTTGAGGGAGCCTACGCATGTTCATGTGATCAGAAGCGATAAGCCAATTTCAGGTAGACACTCCTCTTTACTTCTGCCCGCGGGTTCGGGCTCGATATCACATATTCGAGATGCTGAGCATGGAGTAGATTCTGACCGGTAACAGAAAGTTCAAAATGCTCATTCGGAAGCCACGCCAGTCGGGCTTCCAGCTCAGTGTATGCGGGTACGCGATCGGGAGTGCCGGCAACGTTATAGACGAATGAGCCGACATGGCGCAAGCGGGCGTCGAAAGTGAAGTTGTCGGACAAGTTCATAAAGGAGTGGATCGTAATACGGTTTTGAGGATCCGCGTTTTCGTTCAGCGCATTGTTAAAGTCGCTTTTTCCCTCCTTAATGCGAATATCGTGCTGAAAAAGATTGTAACCAGCGCGCAGTCGCCACCAGTCAAGGACCTGCCAGGCCAAGGTCACTTCGGCGCCATACGTTTCACCCTCCAGGTTGTTATCATAATAGAGCGGAAAAATTCCCAGGCTGGCACTCGTGCTGCGGATCTTGTCGTAAACATTGTAGTAAGTCGAGATCGAGCCTGAAACTGACTTTCCAGTCTGCATTCGGTAACCTGCTTCGTAAGCGATGACCGTCTCCGAGTCGAACGCTTCACCACCGACAAGAAGGTTATCGACACCTATGGGAGCGAAGTTGGGTGTTGGAAGCCGGATATGGCGATCGACGCGCGAGGGAATCCGCACCGCGCGTGATACCGCAGCCCACAAGGATTGCGAACTGTTCAATAAGAAATGTAAACGCGCGCTGGGTTCTATTTCGACCTTCGTGTAGTCGTTGTGTTCGATCTTGGTGCCCACCGTAGCAGAAAGTTTTTCGCTGATGGTGGCCTGCTCCTGGAAGAAAAAACTCACCAGGTTGCGGTCGAGCACTGGCGGCGCAAAGGCAAGCGCTGGAGCATTGTTGACGACATCATGGGTAAGACGATAGCCAAGGCCCCAGACGAGTTGGTGGCGGGTGCCGGGACTGAAACGGTGTTGAAAGTCGATGTCGTACGTGTCGAGGTTGTCGCCAAAACGTCCGGCGGGGGCGGCTGGTCCTATTTCGGTCTGTGTCGGCGGCACGGGCATGTCGAGGTTCGTGCGATCGTAATAGAGTTGGAACGCAAAGTCTGACTTGTCGGAGATGATGTGCTTCCACCTTCCGAGCACATTGAGACCGCTGATAGCGGAGACGCCGCCGGTGGCGATGTCTTCCCGTCCATTATAATAATCTCCCTGCAATGACCAGGTATTCTTCTCACCCGGTGTGGCGTCCATTCGAAAACCGCCCTGCCCCATGTTCCACGAGTCAAGGGCGTCTTCTCCATCAGGGAATGCGATGGCATCCCGGTCGAAGTACTTGCCATACACACGGAAGGAAACGTCGTCATTGATTCGCCCCCCGTATCGCAACCCGCCGACGGCGCGAAGTTGATTTCCTGCGCCGGCCTCCGCATACAGTCCTTGAGTTTTGTCGGAACTTTTGGTAATAATATTAATTACGCCGTTGACAGCGTTCGAGCCCCAAAGGGTACCTCCCGGTCCGCTGATTACTTCAATGCGATCGATATCTTCCAGCAGGTAATCCTGCCGGTCCCAGAAAACACCCGAGAAGAGGGGAGTGTACACGGTGCGCCCGTCGATCATGACGAGCATCTTATTGGCAAGGTCGGTATTGAAGCCGCGAGCGCTGATCGCCCAGTCGTGAGAATTTTTTTGCGCGACGTGCAAGTTCAACGCCAGCCGTAGGGCTTCCGGGATGCTGGTCACACCCGACCGGTGAATATCTTCCTGGGTGATTACCTGAATCGCCGAGGGCGCTTCCGTCAGTTTTTCCGGTCGACGCGAAACAGAGGTCACCTCGATGTTCATGAGTTCTTCGACCGTCATTTTCTTCAATTCGCTTGGCGTCAGGGATGCTTCCTGCGCGAAAGCTGCTTGCGACAGGAGTGCAATTAGAGTGATGGTGATGATTGGTCTCGGGTCCTGGCTGATCATCGGGGGCTTTGGGTTATTGCTGAAACTTATTCTGATTTTAGACCTTGTTGATCACCAGCCAGTACAATCCCAGCTCGGAGACTGTCTTCGAAAAATTGTTGAACTCAACAGGCTTGACGATATAGCTATTTGCACCCAGCTCATAACATCTTTTGATGTCCGGGTCTTCCGCCGACGATGTGAGAATGACAACGGGGATTGAACGTGTGCGCGCATCGCTCTTGACACGTTCCAGGACCTCCAGTCCTCCGACCTTGGGCATTTTGAGATCCAGGAGGATAACCCGTGGTACATTTTCCAGGCGTCGCTGGGAATATTTTCCCTGGCCGAAAATAAAGTCCAGTGCTTCGGCGCCGTCGCCGAGATGCACGAGCTTGTTGGCGAGATTTTCTTTTTTGAGCGCGCGGATCGTTAGTTCGGCATCGCCGGGATGATCCTCTACGAGGAGAATTTCTACTTCATCATTGTTCATGATGTTCGTCATTATTAAAAATGCCCACCTATCCCGCAGCAGCGGGAATGATGGGCTCTTCGGAAAACCCCAAAGTAGGAATTTCTGGAGGAAAATTCAAGAAGGGTCCATGGTCCATGGTCGATGGTCCATAGTAGGGAGGTGTTGCGAGGAGACTCATTGCTGCGAGGTAGTAGTTGTAGAAATGTCCACGGTCCACAGATTCGTTGGACCGGAAGACTTTCCAGCGCCGTGCCCGCCCATGTACCGCCCCCTATGACCGGGGATTTTTCCCCTTCAAGATGACAACCAACCATTGGTAAAGATCACCCTTCACGTAAACAAGGCGACATTGTGGCCATTGTGGTTCATGGTGGCCTTCGTGCTACTGCATTTTTTGAGACTCTCCTAATTAACACGCTCCTGGATCATCGCAATGCCTTTCTATTGACAATCTCTCGCGTGAGGGATAGAAGCGGAAAGCCCGGAGCGAAGGGAGGGCATTGCGAGGCGGTGTGAGGACTTGCAGCGGATAGCCCGACCCGAGGAACGAGGGGCACGCCGTTTGCACGCAGCGCGAAAATGACTCTCCAATGCAACCGTCAACACCCAACACCCAACACCCAAAAGCCAAATGCCAAGAGCCAATAACAGCACTACGAGTGTACACCACAATAAAAAGAAAGGAGCC
>CAZLWX010000051.1:0-25173 GCA_964563295.1 uncultured Roseivirgaceae bacterium
ATCGGAAGCCCTCTCGGGTGGTGGTTGATGAACCAATGGCTGCAATCATTTCCCTACAAGACCACCATCAGCCCATGGGTTTTTGTGTTTTCCGGAATGCTGGTGTTGGTGATCGCATTTATTTCAGTCTCATCCCAAACATTGAAAGCGGCGATGACAAAGCCAGCGCAGACGTTGAAGTACGAGTGAGTTGATCTGAATTAATCGGCATTTGCTTTTGGGGACTTTTGAAGTGACCTCGGAGATGGTGTGATCGTTTTCCTCAATGAAACTGGTTCTCTGCCACGCGCTTCGAAGCATTCGCCGGGCAGCGCCCGACGAAGCCTCCATCAGCTACTAGAGCAGGCGAGGCTCCAAAAAGCAAAACCCGTCATTATTAAGAAACGGATGGGGGCGAAGTCGGGATGACTGGATTCGAACCAGCGACCTCTACGTCCCGAACGTAGCGTACTACCAGGCTGTACTACATCCCGTGAACCGCAAAAATACTGATTCTTGGCAAGGAAACAACGGCCGGTCGGTAATGTCAAAGGCCAAAGGTTAAAGGCCAAAGGTTAAAGGCCAAGGGCCAAAGGCCAAAGGTCAAAGGCCAATGGCCAACACCCAATTACAAATTATTACAAATTAGGAATTATTAGGAATTAGGAATTAGGAATTCAACCACCCCTCCACCTCCTCCAACGTCGGATTCTGAACGTCGAGCTTCATCTTCTTGCGCATACCACAGACGTCGTTAAACAACTTCGACGCTTTCATCTCCCGCATCTGGGCTTTGGAAGTGATGCCGAGCTTCTGAAGTACGGGGATCAGGTCCTGACGGACGCCATCAAGGTCGGTAGCCGCCACTTCCGACTGCGGATTCAGATCTTCCGCCTGCTCGGGACGCATCTGCGGGAAGAACAACACATCCTGGATCGAAGACGAGTTGGTCATGATCATTGAAAGACGGTCGATACCGATGCCCAAACCGGCCGTCGGCGGCATTCCGTACTCGAGGGCGCGAAGAAAGTCTTCGTCCAGGGTCATCGCCTCTTCGTCGCCGCGCTTGCCGAGCTCCAATTGCTCTTCGAATCGTTCACGCTGATCAAGTGGATCATTCAACTCCGAGAATGCATTGGCGATCTCCTTACTGTTGCAGATGGCTTCGAATCTCTCCACCAGTCCCGGCTTACTCCTATGTTTCTTTGCCAGCGGCGACATCTCGATCGGGTAATCCGTGATAAACGTAGGCTGAATGAGGTTCGGCTCGCACTTTTCGCCAAAGATCTGGTCGATCAACTTCCCTTTCCCCATCGTGTCGTCGAAATGAACGTGCAGCTTGCGACATGTCGCGCGCAGTTGCTCTTCATCCATCGAAGAAATATCGATACCTGTAAAATGCTGAATCGCTTCAAACATCGTGAATCGCTTCCATGGACGCTGGAAGTCGATCAGATTATCACCTACCTGCACGGTCGTTTTGCCGTGAAGGTCGATCGCGACTTTCTCGATCATCTCCTCCACCAACTCCATCATCCAGTAATAATCCTTGTAGGCAACGTACAATTCGATCTGCGTGAATTCCGGGTTGTGAAAGCGTGACATCCCTTCGTTGCGGAAGTCCTTCGAGAATTCATAGACGCCCTTGAAACCTCCGACGATCAATCGTTTCAGGTAAAGCTCGTTGGCGATTCGAAGGTACAGCGTCATGTCCAGCGTGTTGTGATACGTCTTGAACGGCCGCGCGGCAGCGCCACCGTACAGCGGCTGCAACACTGGCGTTTCAACTTCCAGGTAGTCTTTCGCATTGAGAAACTCCCGCATGGAATTGACCAGCTTCGTCCGCTTGACGAAGGTGTCTTTGACCTCAGGATTTACAACAAGATCGACATAGCGTTGACGATAACGTTGCTCAGGATCGCTGAAAGCATCGTGTCGCACGACCTGTCCTTGCTCATCCATGGTTTCCTTCACGATCGGCAAGGGCCGCAGTGATTTAGCAAGGAGTGTGAGCTGCTGAACATGTACCGAGATCTCGCCGGTTTGGGTCGTGAAAACAAATCCCTGAATACCGACAATATCTCCAATATCAATGTGTTTCTTGAAGACGATGTTGTAGAGCGTCTTGTCTTCGCCGGGACACAAGTCATCACGCCGCAGGTAGATCTGGATACGGCCGGAGTCGTCCTGCAGTTCGGCGAAAGCCGCAGAACCCATGATTCGCCGGCTCATAATCCGTCCGGCCAGCCGAACATCTTTATAGTCGATTTTTTGTCTCTCGTAGTTGGTCAGGATGTCGCGTGCCGAGGTATTGACCTCAAACAACTCTGCCGGATAGGGATTGATACCCAGCTTTTGAAGCTCTTCGAGGCTTTGTCGCCGAATTCGCTCTTGTTCGCTTAACGCCATTGAATCAAAATCTTCGGGCAAAAATAAGGGAAATAGCCACAGCTAAAAACCGTCGTCACCGGGATCCTTTTCTCCGTTTCAGCTCGGCGCGAATCAACAAAAGTTCGCGACTGCTCTGCCCGGCTACAGAAGTGTTCTCCTCCGCACGCCGGAGTAAGTAGGGCATCACTGCACGAACTGGTCCATACGGCACATATTTGGCAACGTTGTATCCCCGGAGCGCCAGGCTGAATGATATATGATCACTCATGCCATACAGCTGCGCAAACCATACACGAGGATCGTTATGCGCGATGTCTTTACTTGCCATGAGTGTCGCCAGCCATTGGTTGCTCTGCTCATTATGCGAACCGCACATGACCGAAACACGATCGACATGTTCAATGCAAAACGACAACGCATCGTTAAAAGCTTTGTCAGTATCTTGCTTCGTGGCGTGGATAGGACTTGGATAGCCGAGCTTTGAAGCCCGCTCCCTCTCCTTTTCCATGTAAGCGCCGCGAACAAGCTTGGCACCGACAAAGTAGTTGTTCGCCTTCGCCCGTTCAAAAGCTTTCTTGAGATTCATCAGCGACTCCGTGCGATAGAGCTGATAAGTATTGAAGACGATAGTTTTCTCCTTGTTGTATTTGGCCATCATCTCGTCCACGATTGCATCGATGGCATCCTGATACCAGGAGTCTTCCGCATCGATCAGCAAGCGCACATTCAACGAGTAAGCCGTCGAGCAAATGCTCTCGAATCGCCGCCGGATGTTTTCGGTCGCCGACTTTTCGGATTCAGAGAGCGCGACCCCTTTCTGGATTTTTTCCAGTAGCGCGGCAGACGCAATCCCGGTAGGCTTAAAAACTGAAAAGGGAATATGATTCGAATGGGCAGCGTTGTTAACCGTGCGGATCACTTCATTCATGGTCTTGTCAAAAGCGGCCTCCGAATCCTCACCCTCGACCGAGTAATCGAGGATGGTTCCTACCTGATAGGCTCCCAGTTTTTCGATTACCCCGCGACTGTCTTCAATGCTTTCGCCGCCGCAAAAATGTGCGAACGCGGTTCTCTTAATAATCCCTTCGATGGGTAGGTTCAGCTTAAACGCCGCTTTCACCGCGCCCGTGGCAATCGCCGAAATCCAGGGATGGTTGACCATCGAAAAAATGAAATTGGCGTTCTTCAACTCCGCGTCGGACTTATAGGAAAAAGCCACTTCCGTGTCGTCAAATGAGAGATTAGGGTCGGATTCCATAGTAAAAGGTGGCCCAAATATAGAAATTGACAGAATTGGTTACGATGTGCCATTTCATAAATCCGGCGTCCATAACGATTGGATGGCTTTTTTGATAATTTCAGGCTCATAAATTCAGTTCATGCCCGACAATATTGTCATCACGGGGAATCCTGGAGCCGAGCTCGCTGCCTTCCTGGCAAAGGGGGAATATTCCAGGATCGGAATTCTGGTCGACGAGAACACCCGCCGGTTTTGTTATCCAGTTTTGCAAAAGGCATTGCCTCCTCATCACACTATCGTGGTACCCGCCGGCGAAGAGCACAAAAATCTGGTCACTTGTCAATTTATCTGGCAACAACTGACTGACAACGGTTTCGACCGCCACTCTGTCCTCATCATACTTGGCGGCGGCGTTGCCGGCGACATGGGCGGATTTTGCGCTGCCACGTTCAAACGAGGAATTGACTTTATTCTCATTCCGACAACCCTCCTCGCCCAGGTCGATGCCAGCATTGGGGGCAAGCTCGGCGTGGATTTCAACCAACTGAAGAACCACATCGGCGTATTCCGTTTCCCGGCACTGACTGTTTTGCACGCGGGGTTTCTTCATACCCTCCCGGAACGTGAACGGCGATCGGGTTTTGCCGAAATCATCAAGCACGCGCTCGTTTCAGATGTCGCCGTGTGGCAGGAGATCAGCTCGCGAACAATAGACGACCAGGATTGGCCCAGCCTGATCAGGCATTCCATAGATTTCAAAAGTAAAGTGGTATTAGAGGATCCTCAGGAAAAAGGATTGCGAAAGGTGCTTAATACGGGTCATACTCTGGGACATGCACTGGAGAGTTACATGCTCAGTAAGGATAAGCCGGTGATGCATGGGGAGGCCATCGCCGCCGGAATCGTGGCGGAAGGGTGGATCGCGGCACAGCGAAACCTGCTGTCTCAGGCTGATCTTGACGGATTATGCCACTATATCAAACAGGTGTTTGGAAAGATCAACTGGCCTTCAGCCGACGATACCATGATCGTTGAACTAATGAGTCAGGACAAGAAAAATAAAGGGAATAAGATTCTGTGCGTTCTCCTGGATGGATTGGGGAAAGCGAGGTGGGACTGCGAGATCAGCCCAGATGAGGTAAAAGGGGCTCTGTCATTTTACCGCTCGGTCTAGACATAGTGTGCTTCTGAATCGTCAAAAACACGCGTTTGAGCATTCTTGATAGTTTGCTTCAGGCGTTCCGTTCCTTTGCTGAGCAAAGTCTTTGTTTTCTCTTTGCGGTCACCAGTCAATAACCAGGCCGCAAGCAAAGCACCGGACGCAAGGCCAACACCAATTGCTATTTTACCGGTAATACTCATATAATACAATTAACTCATTTTTTGCGGCATTTGTTTCATGGGCAGGTCAAAAAATCTTTTTCATCCGTAATTTGCCCGGCCTAACATTGGCTTTCATTGACAACACCAATCACCATCAGGAAGAGATCTATTGTCCGCGGTAGTGCGACGAACCTTCCTGCTTCCAAGAGTATCAGCAACCGCGTGTTGATCATCAATGCGCTGGCAAGCAAACCTTCTACATTGCACAATTTGTCGCGCGCCAACGACACACAGCTGATGATGCGCCTGCTCCACGCTGCCGATCCAATCATCGACGTGGAGGATGCCGGAACTACCATGCGATTCCTGACAGCCTACTTCGCGGTTACCAATCAGCAAAAGACTCTTACCGGCACAAGCCGAATGCTCGAAAGGCCTATCGGGATACTCGTCAAAGCCTTACGATCGTTAGGAGCCCGGATCGAGTATCTTCAAAAGGATGGCTTTCCCCCAATTCGAATTGCCGGCTTTGACTCGCAGAAAACCAGAACGGTCCGGGTAAGGGGTGACATCAGCAGCCAATTCATATCGGCGTTGATGATGGTTGCTCCCGCGTTGCCGATGGGGCTCGTTATTGAACTGGAAGGCGTCATTGGAAGTCGTCCCTACATCGAAATGACCGCTGCCCTGATGAGGCAGTTCGGCGTGTCGAGTACGTTCGAAGGTGCGCGTATCGAAGTAGCGTCTCAGCACTACACGGCAACAGAACTCACGGTCGAGTCGGACTGGTCTGGCGCCAGCTACTGGTATGCGTTCGCAGCCCTTGCCGATGATGGTGATCTTTCCCTACCGGGATTATCATTGGATTCGCTTCAAGGAGACCGCGCAATTGCTGACCTGATGGCGTTGCTCGGTGTCAATACGGAGGTGCAACCAGGAGGAGTTCTTCGTCTGACCCGGAATGACACCCAACAGAAAATACAATGGGATTTCAAGAATTGCCCGGACCTGGCCCAAACGGTGGCTGTGGTATGCGCCGCCAAGGGTGTCCATGCGGTTTTTACCGGGTTAGAGAGTCTGCGGATCAAGGAGACTGATCGCATTGCCGCCTTGCAAACCGAATTGGGAAAAATTGGCGCGCGCCTTCTTGAAGACAAGGGTTCCTGGCGCCTCCAGCCTGCTGAAATTCTTCCCGCGTCAGCAAGCTTCAATACGTATAAAGATCATCGTATGGCCATGGCTTTTGCGCCCTTGGCAGCAAAAATGGACGTAACCATTGACAACCCCTCGGTTGTGAAGAAATCCTATCCTGATTTTTGGGTCGATATGGCGGGAGTGGGATTCGCCATCAGCTAGAAAAAACAACGCACAGAGCACACAAAGAAAAGACCCTCTCTATAAAACTCTGTGGCCCTGCGCGTATATCTTATTCAACCATGATCGGTTGACCGATCCTGTTCGGAAGCTTTATGTTGAACGTCGTACCCTCACCGAATATTGAGTGCACTTCGATCTTTCCGTCCAATTTATTAATTGTATCCCTAACAATAAAGAGACCGAGTCCGGTTCCCTTCGACCGATCGGTTGCCCTGAAAAATAATTCAAATATCTTTTCAAGGTATTCCTCCGCTATCCCGATTCCATTGTCGGCGATCCGAATGTCGCAGGAATCTTCGTCAATTGATACAGCAATGTTGATGAACGGTTTTTTCTTGTCGGGGTCGTGGTATTTTATGGCATTTGACAACAGGTTGCCCACTATGGTGCGCACCCGGATGCTGTCGGAATAGAAGGGGTGGGCGGCCCTGACGTCGAGCTGGATCGCAATGTCCGGCTGCCCGGGTAGCGCCTGCAAGTTCGCCAGTTCTTCGCGAAACAGCGATGACATGCACACCTCTTCCCTGCGGACGGCGAGCTTTTCGTTCCGGAAGAAATTATTCATCTCGCTGATGTAGCCGTCGAGACGCAGCAAGCTTTTCTTGATAAGGGCTACATACTCCTCGCGTTCGTTGCCATCCGAGCGCTCGATAAGGTTGACGAGACCCAGGGCAGAGTGGAGTGGTGCCTTCAGATCATGGGTCGTCTTGTAGATGACCTGGTCAAGTTGACTGTTCGCCTTGACAAGCTCTTTTTCACGAAGCTTTTGAGCCGTATTATCGTGCATCCTGATTACCAACGCTTCCACAGAACGATGCAGGGCCGAGACCTCTACGTCGAAATAGAATTTCTGGTCGCCGGCCACCGTCACTGGTACGAAATCGCAAACATGCTGCGATTTTCTCAATGCATGTTGCCAGGAGCAGACCGTCTCCGAGTCAAAGAGCCTGACTAATGTGATACCGTTCATGTCACCTGGGGGAACGTCCAATAGCCTGAACGCGGCCGGGGAAGCATACAACGTTCGCAACCGGACATCCGTAATAATCACGATGTCTGCCGAACTCTCGACGAGTTCGTGAAAAACTTCTGGATAATTCATAAAGCCAACTGATCAACCAGGACTACAAAAACAGTATAATCCGTTCCGCAGTCTTCAATAAAAAAAACCCCGTCCCAATTGCTCAGGCGGGGTTTCCAAACAACCCATTAAATTCAAATATTTTAAATTCGGGCGCTACCCCGTTCGTCTGATACCGACTGATAAAACAAAAATAGCCCACCCGGGCGGGCGGCAGGCGATCTTTCAGCCCACAACCTTAGTGGGGTAAGGTTTTTATCGATAATTACTTAATATACCGAAAGTCGTGGCCGGGTTTGAGCTGCAAAAGGACTTCGTAGATCAGATTTACGACATTTTCGACGTCATCCTTATGTACCATTTCGACCGTTGTGTGCATATATTTAAGCGGCAGTGAAATCAGGCCGGAAGCTACCCCCTCAAAAGAGTAGGCAAAAGAGTCCGTATCGGTGCCCGTAGAACGCGAAACGGCCTGGCGCTGAAAAGGTATCTTGCGCTTCTGTGCAGTCTCAATAATCATATCACGGACATTATTCTGTACGGCAGGCCCGTAGCAGATCACAGGACCATTTCCAGCTCTAAGGTTTCCGCTGTCCTTTTTGTTGTACATCGGTGATTGGGTGTCGTGTGTGACGTCGGTACAAATCGCGAGGTCTGGCCTTAATCTTCGGGAGATCATCTCGGCGCCGCGAAGACCAATTTCTTCCTGGACGGCATTTACGACGTAAAGACAGAAGGGAAGTTTTTTCTTGTTCTCGGCGAGGCGTCGCGCGACCTCCGCAATCATATAACCTCCCATGCGGTTGTCGAGTGCGCGTCCAACCAGCCAGCGTTTGTTCATTTCCATGAGCTCGTCTTCGAAAGTGATAACGCAACCCACGTGCACTCCCATGTCCTCGACTTCCTTCCTGGATTCAGCGCCGATATCGATAAAAATGTTTTTCAGCGTCGGGGGCTCTTCCTTACCGGGTTCACGCACATGGATAGCAGGCCACCCAAACACACCCTTAACAATGCCCTTCGGTGTTTGTATGTTCACCCGCTTGGAAGGGGCAATTTGATGATCCGATCCTCCATTGCGCTTGACGTAGATATAACCTTCCTCGGTGATATAGTTCACAAACCAGGAAATCTCGTCGGCATGTGCTTCAATGACCACTTTGTATTTGCCTTTGGGATTGATGACGCCAACTACCGATCCATACACATCAACGAGGTATTCATTCACATAGGGCCTGATATAATCAAGCCAGATCTGTTGGCCCGGGGCTTCAAATCCCGTAGGAGAAGCATTGTTGAGATACGAAAACAGAAATTCTTTACTCTTTTTATCCATGACTGACATTTTTGTAATGAAACAAATCCGCTATAGCGGGATGTTGCCGTGTTTCTTTTTCGGACGTTGATCTACCTTGTTCTCCAGCATTTCGAATGCTCGGATAAGTTTTTGACGGGTATATTCAGGGTAGATCACTTCGTCGATGTACCCGCGATGCGCCGCGCGATACGGATTGGCGAACTTGCGGGTGTACTCATCCACTTTCTCATTGAGTTTGGATTGTGGGTCGTCGGATTCCGCGATCTCTTTTTTGAAGATGATCTCAGCGGCTCCTTTAGCACCCATCACCGCAATTTCCGCTGTCGGCCACGCGTAGTTAAGATCAGCGCCGATGTGCTTTGAGTTCATCACATCATATGCGCCGCCGTAAGCCTTGCGCGTAATGACCGTCACGCGGGGCACCGTGGCCTCCGAAAACGCAAATAACAGTTTTGCTCCGTTGCTGATAATTGCGTTCCACTCCTGATCGGTGCCCGGCAAAAAGCCCGGCACATCTTCAAACACCAGCAACGGAATATTGAAGCAGTCGCAGAACCGCACAAAGCGGGCTCCTTTAACGCTGGAGTTGATATCAAGGACACCCGCCAGCGAAGCCGGCTGATTTCCGACGATGCCGATACTCCTTCCTGCCAGGCGCGCGAATCCCACTACAATGTTCTCCGCAAAGTTCTTATGGACTTCAAAAAAGCTTCCGTCGTCTACCACCCCACTGATTACCTCGCGCATATCGTACGGCACGTTCGGATTTGATGGGATGATATTGTTCAGCGCAGGCCGCAACTCATCCCCGCTGGTATATGACAATCTCGGCGGGTTGTCTTCGCAGTTTTGAGGAATGTAACTCAGCAAGGTCTTGACCTGCGCGATGCATTCGGCTTCATTCGCACATGCGAAATGTGTTACACCGCTCCGGCTGCTGTGAGTAATCGCGCCTCCCAGCTCCTCGGCTGTAACGTTTTCATGGGTTACGGTCTTGACTACATTGGGACCTGTCACAAACATGAACGACGTATTCTCCACCATGAAGATAAAGTCCGTGATCGCTGGAGAATAAACAGCTCCGCCGGCACAAGGGCCCATGATCGCCGAAATCTGTGGCACCACGCCGGAAGCGAGTGTGTTTCTGTAAAAGATGTCAGCGTAACCGCCAAGCGACACCACCCCCTCTTGTATTCGCGCGCCACCGGAGTCGTTCAAGCCGATAACAGGAGCGCCGTTCTTCATGGCCAGATCCATGATCTTCACAATCTTCTCCGCATGTGTCTCCGACAATGACCCGCCGAAGACGGTAAAGTCCTGCGAAAAAACGTACACCAATCGGCCATTAACTTTTCCGTAGCCGGTTATCACGCCATCTCCCAAATAGTATTCCTTGTCGAGGCCGAAGTCTTTGCTTCGATGCATGACGAACTTGCCCATTTCTTCAAACGAGCCGTCATCGAGCAACAACATCAGGCGCTCCCGCGCAGTCAGCTTGCCCTTCGAATGCTGCTGTTCAATGCGTTTCTCTCCCCCACCAGTGAGGGCTTCCTGGTTTTTGCGCTCCAGCTCACTGAACTTCTGCGCAAGCAAAGGGTCGCTGATCTTTTGCTTTGCCATGACAAGGTCGGATGTGCCAAAAATAGGTAAAAGACGGCCGAAATATAGTATTAAATTCGGACCACTTTAACCCGCATGGACCGGCGAATAGCGATCATCGATCTCGGCACCAATACATTCCACCTGCTGTTGGCGGAGCAGCGCGGAAGTCGTTACGACATCATTTTGCGCGATCGTCTTGCCGTCAAGATCGGGATGGGTGGAATTAACGATGGTCTGATCACCAATGACGGAATTAATCGCGCACTGGCGGCGATGCGGAGCTTTCGGGATGTCATCGGCCGCAACCAGGTAGGAGAGATCCACGCCTTCGGAACCAGCGCCCTCCGAAATGCACGAAACGCAGCAGAAATCATCTCACGCATAAAGGCGGATACGAACATTGATGTAAGGATCATTTCGGGAGACCTGGAAGCCTATTACATCTATCGCGGGGCAAAAGCTGCCGTCAGCATGGACGAAAAATCCAACCTCATCATGGATATTGGCGGGGGCAGTGTCGAGTTTATCATAGCAGATCGGGACAATATCCAATGGAAAAGGAGTTTTGAAATTGGAGCCCAGCGTCTGCTGGAAAAATACCAGAAGCACGATCCTATTCTCGATGACGAAATCGAGACGTTGAATGACTTCTTCAGTCAATCACTCAAACCGCTTTTTGAAGCGCTAATGAAATACAATCCCCGCGTACTCGTCGGCTCAAGCGGCACCTTCGATACCCTCAGCGACATTTTCTGCCTCCGTCATCACATCCCTCAGAACGCAGAGGAAACGGAGACTCCGCTATCACTCGACGGGTTTTACGAGATTCATCGCGACCTGCTTTCAAAAGACCGGGAGCAGCGCATGGCGATGCCGGGTATGATTGAAATGCGCGTCGACATGATCGTCGTCGCCTCTTGCATGATCCATTACTTGTTGGAGAAGCACCCCTTCCAGCGCATTCGTGTTTCAACCTATTCGCTGAAAGAAGGTGTGCTCGCCGACTTGTCCGACCACCTTACCCCGGACTAATCGAGTCCAGCGATAGCTTTGTCTTTCGGATACTTGACCTCAAACTTGTAAACAACCTTTCGCGTTTCGTTAGGCTGAATGTCGAACTCCCATGTGAGCTTGCCAGTATCCTTGTTGTACTTTGCGCCACCAACATCCACGACAGTAACTTCAATCTGGCTGTTCCTCGAAACAGGAATTTGGTCTTCAATGACGATCCGGACAGGTTCAGTCTTCGTATTGCGCACGGAGATTTCGAACGCCATGGCGTCGCGACGGTTCGTTCCGATCAGTTTGCGCGACGTAAAATCCTTCATCTTTTCGCGTTTAACCACAACCCTCTTGTCGCGACCCAATGAAACAGACAACGTATCCCGGATACTTGCGGGGTCGAGATAAGACTGTCCTACGTAAGTTCCTTCGAAAAAGACGTTAGCATCTCCGGGCAGAAGACTGAGTTCCTCCCATCCCATTACGCGTGCGAGCAGGAAGGCGTCGCCATCGAGTTTTGGTGCAGTCGAGTATATATAGCTCGCATTCAGCTCGTGCCTGGCGATATCTACGAGCGTTGGTTTGTTGGATGACAAGACTGTGTAGGGCAAGGCAATGTCAAATTCGGTGTTGAGCGACGTTTGAATTGTTCGAACAGAATCAGACACTGACGTCGGTTCTTCAAAGGCAATTTCTGCCTGGTCCATTTCTGCAGGAGCCGCTTCCTGGCGCATTGCCATTTTATATTTTGGTTGGACTCCGGCAACTCGACCCATTAATACAGGCTGGTAGAAATCAACATACCAGGTGTATAACTCAGGTTTCAGACCGCCAAGCGAGGGATTCGCAGTGGAAAGTTTCAATCTGACATTCTTCCATTCTTCTCCGGTGTTCTGATAGACATTCGCTTTATAATAGAGCTGCACAGGACTTTTGGTGTCAACTGCGCGAAGATCGTACAACGCATACCATCCGGCGTTTGAGACAACATAGTCGACAGTCAATTCAGCCGGCGTCGGCGCATCGGCTGAAACACTGACCACAATTTCGCTTGTATTGCGGGCGTATAACTCATTCTGCTCATTGATTTGCCGCTGAACCTTAACCATCCTTTCATTCAGTTTCTTCAGTCTCATATCGATTTTCATCCGAGTGCTCACGATATCTGAAAGCCGCGTGCGATAGAAGTCCGCCATCGCCTTGAGTTCAGCGACGGTGAGGTTCTGGTTGTTTCCGCCGATCTTTTGATTGCTCAGAAGCATCTGCTCTTCCTTGTTAAGGATCTCGCGTTGGCTATTTTCATAAACAATTTGACCCTGAAGGTATTCGAGCGAATCGCGCAGAACACGTAGTGGCTTCGGTGTATTCAGTTCATTCAAGAAATTTTGCCGGTGGGCGATGCCCAAAATCATGAATTTCCCTTTACCTGAAACTTGTATGCTTTTCTGGTCTAGCTGGGATGTCAAGCCCCTCAGCACCAGGTTGGTTTTCCCAGCAGCAAGCGTCACCTTTCCTTGTCGTGTCACCTGGGCCTTATTTAAGAAGACCGTGACATTCGTGATTTCCGTTTCCACGGACTTCTCGTCTTGCGCGGCTAGCGGCATGGCCAAGGCGACAAACAGACAGATCAATGTTATTTTCTTCATATTCGAATTGATTTCTGTATAGATGAAGGGAGTGGGCAGATTCCACAAGGTAAAAGGACAAAGGATAAAGGCCAAACACAGGTTACAGGTTGCAAGTTACAGGGTCTAAGTTGCAGGGTGCTGAGTTTTTGAGAAGAGCGTGTGAAGCTCACCGGCAGCCCAGTCGTCAGCTGAAATCTCAACATGCAAGATCACGGCGGGCACAGCGAAACCCCTCCTTCGTTGCCTCGCACAATCCCGCGCTAACTTCGGAGGGCAGGCACGGCGTACACGGCGCAAAAGCCAAGCCATAATTGGTGCCTGGTCCCGATAGTTGGCAAAATCCTAGCCTCTATATTCAAACAACTTGCGGCCCTTGGTGTCTTTGTGGCAAAACGGTCACGTTCTTCTTGCCACTAAGGCCCTAAGACACGAAGTTCCGTGTGCTTTGAATTTTATTGGGATTTGGTGCCTGGAATTTGGTGCTTGCTACCGCACTGCGTTACTTTTGACCCGTTTGACCCCGAGTACGAATGGATAAAGTTTTTACGTTCACAGCCCTTCAGCGCTTCGCCAGAGACGTTTTCACGGCAATAGGCTGCTCCTCAGCAGACGCTGAGACTGCCACAGGAGTTCTTCTGAGCGCCGACCTCCGCGGCATCGACTCTCATGGAATCGCTCGTCTGTCGGGCTATGTGAGATTGTGGGAAGCCAGGAGAATCAATTCCAGACCCAACGTCCGCATCGTGCATGAGACACCGTCCACCGCCGTAGTCGACGGAGATGGCGGACTTGGTCTCGTGGTGGCTCCGAAAGCAATGGAGATTGCAATCAATAAGGCGGCAACAGCCGGAACGGGTTGGGTTGCTGTGAAGAACTCCAACCACTTTGGGATCGCTGGTCATCACGCCATGCAGGCTCTGAGACACGACATGATCGGTATGGCCATGACGAACGCCAGTCCCCTCGTCGCGCCGACGTTTTCGGCCGAGCGTCTCCTCGGGACCAACCCCATCGCGGTAGCCATTCCTGCCGACAAGCAGCCTCCTTTTGTCGCTGATTTTGCTACGACAACAGCGGCCAATGGAAAACTCGAAATTCTCCAGCGCAAGAACCTCGACGCACCGCTGGGTTGGATCCAACAAAAGGATGGCACGCCTTCCACAAACGCGCATGAACTAAAAGAGGGCGGCGCCCTGCTCCCTTTGGGCAGTGATCTGGAACACGGCAGTCATAAAGGCTATTGTCTCGGTGCCTGGGTCGATATTTTTTCAGCTGTGCTTTCCGGCGCGAATTACGGTCCGTGGGTTCCACCGTTCGTCAGTTTCCTCGCTCCCCCCGCCGACCCGGTCGGAGATGGGATAGGACATTTCTTCGGAGCTATGAGGGTAGACGCTTTCCGCCCCGCTGACGAGTTCAAGATGCACATGGATAACTGGATAACGCGGTTTAGATCCGCGGCACCAATCGCCGGTCAGGAAAAGGTGCTTATCCCGGGAGATCCGGAACGCGAAACCGAACAAAAAAGAAGGGTGAGTGGCATCCCGGTGCTTTCAAAAGTCGTCGAGGATATGAAAATGCTGGCTGAGAAATTCAGCCTGAGTCTTTAGAACGTCATAAAAATGCGGATCGAGAGCGGCGAGCTGAAGCTGCTCGTGTTGGTGTACAGCATATCGTAGGAGGCGAGGATATTAAGCGCGCTTCGACTTCCGGGGCTCGACGAAACGTACCCCACACCAATGAAGAAACGATCAAGGATGATGCGCTCGGTGTCGCCGCTCGAGTTGATGGTCTGGGGGATGCTGTACCAATCGTAGTCGGTTTGCAGGAAGAAATTCCGGATGTTGTACCGCAAGAACGGATACCATCCATATTGATGAATCCGGATCTTCAAATCAGAATAGCTCGTATACTGGTACTCGAAACCAAGCCCCGTTGAAAAATTGCGGGCTAGCATGTAACCCGCCATGGGTGAAAGTCCTATTGAAAAATACCTTCCGTAGACCGGATGTGAGCCAAGTCCGAGTCCTCCAAAGCCCAGCCCCAGGTAGCCGCGTTCCCTTATTGACCAGCTGCTCTTGCTATCCACATCGCGTTGAGCAAAGGCGCCGGTGGATAGGGCAACAAGGACTGCAAGGAAGGCCAATGATTTCATATGATTATTCCTCCTGGATAATAAAGATGTCTTCCGATTTCTTTTTCATCAGGTATTTTTCGCGGGCGAACTTTTCGATCGATTCGCGATCTCCGAACAACTCATCGCGATCCCGCTTTACTTCCGTAATCTTCTCCTGGTAGTATTCCTTTTCGTTTTCCAGTGCCCGAAGTTTTGAACTCAATTCATATCGGGCGATAAAATTGTTCGAATCGAGCACGACCATCCAGGCCAGAAAGATGACGGTCACCAACACGTAAAAGTTGCGGAAGATCGGCGGTATTTTCTTTACCATAGCTGAAAAAATAGAATGCTCAAAAAGTGGGTGTTTAACACATAAAGTTCAGAAGAAGTAGACAATTAACCAAATGCCATCAGTAGCAACGAAAAAAACCAGGCTGGTGTTGCCTGGTTTTTAGATGCTACAGAAACGGCCTTATCCTACTGAACTTTCATTGAAGTCCTCTTCACCTGGGGGTACTGTTTGCCGGAGCTGATCACCATGTCAAACACTACGGTCGTTCCAGATGCAGGAGCGACATAATCGGCCGTTATGGTCACTTCCTGGTTCTTGGGTGCTGACGATTCATTGAACGTCTGCACCTCTACATAGTCAGCGGTGCCGACTTTGGCTTTGAGTACAATCTGCGTCACCGGATCTGACGAGGGGCTGACAAACGTCATCGTCACCGTAACCGTCTCCGCCGGCGCGGGGCTGGATTTAGATACCGCGATACTTGCCACAGTATGCGTGGCCGTGCCTTTTGTTTCAAAGGCCGGCATGATTTCGTTTTCTTCGCAGGCCATCAGCACCGCGCCAAAAACGAAAAGCACTGTATAGAAAATTGAATTTTTCATAGTCATTGTTGTTTATTGGTCCCACCAAACACGGCTCAGCGCCGTTACATTCTTGGGTACATTATCCAGGTTCCTCGAGGTCTCCGAATCCGGATAGATCAGCCTGCGGACAAACTCCCCATTGAGTGCGGGGTTATGGTTTGCCGGCAGCGTCATATCCGTGTACTGGTAGTCAAACCGACGAGCGTCGTTCCAGGCTTCGGGGTGAAGGAACATGGCTACATACTTCTCTTTCATGATCAGCGCGAGATCAATATTCGCTGCTCCAACGCTCACCACGGGGTCAGCGATATAGGCATCGCGATCAGTAGGGTCCACGCCGACCATATCCATGTGGGCCCGGATTCCGTCAAGGTACGCTGCGTAGGCTTCGTCCTTGTCGCCATTAGCCAGATGAGCTTCCGCTTCGATGAATTTTACTTCCGCAGCGGTTATAATCAACAGGTCCGATCCATCACTTGCGTAGTAGGTTCCGCGCTCCAGCACCGACCTTTCACCTGATACGCCGACACCACTGGGACGGCCAGCACCGTTCTCAACACCGATAAACTCACCGTCATCAGTATCTCCGAACATGAAGGGCATCCTCGGGTCAACGACACCGAACGTGGTGCCGTTCATCGCGTCGGCGAGCTGTTCGGATATCCAACCGTCAAGAATGAGCGACTCCTGACTGCGCGCTACGTTCGCCCAGGGGTTGTAAACATCCGGACCTGTAGTGGCATAGGTAATGTCGCCATTTTGAGCATTCGACTGAATACCCTGGGCAGCTTCTGCCAGGACGGCGTCAGCGTCAAACTTGCTGGTGCCGCTCATATGCAGCAGATACCGGGCCTTCAATGAATGCGCCATTGCGATCCAGCCGCCAACATCGCCGTTGTAGATGAAGTCGTCGTCACCCAGTGATTCGGTAGAGTTATCGTCCTGGAGGGCCGTGATTCCGTCGTCCAGCAAGTTTAATAACTCCGTGTAAAGTGCTTCGTCGTCATCGTAGGTCGGCTTCAAGGTCTGGGCCAGGAAGGCATCGCTGTATGGAACATCGCCCCACAAGTCAAGAGTCAATCCCAGATTGATCGCCTTCAGAACCTTGGCAGCACCGAGGTAGTGGGTGGCGCCTTGCTCTTCGGCAAGCATTTCCAAATCGGTGAGGTCGCTCATCATCCTATACAACGCCGCCCATGTGCCATCATAAGGCTGCGGATCGTGGATGTCCTTGGTGCCGTTGGCATTTGGCGAAGCGAGGTACTGTACGTAGTACGATGTGATATTTCCAGCCGACTGAATATTATTACCGGTGCGGTAGGAAGCATGAGCCATTAGCAGCTGCACCGACACATCTGTGGGATTGTTCGGATTCTTATTGACATCCAGATATTCCTCACAAGATGATAGCAATAGCGACGCAGCCAGCAAAACGGCTATTTTATGTGTCATGTTTTTCATGGTCGCGATCATTAGAGTGAAAGATTGAGTGAGAAGTTCGTGCTCATTACACCCGGATAGCCCAAACCTGTGAACGCTGTGGCGTTGCCTCCGGCTCCTGCGCTAAACGACTCAGGATCGAAGTTGATCCAGGGCGTCCACAAGATGATATTGTTGACGGAGGCCGATAGACTGATTCCCCTGAATGGCGTTCTTGACACTACCGACGCGGGTATTGCGTAAGAAAGACTCACGTTACGCAGTTTGACGAACGACGCATCCTTCACGAAGTTTTCAGACACGTTGCGGTGGTAGCTGCGATAGAATCCTGCTCCATAGTCTACGCCATCCGGACCCACGCTCTGTCCAAGCCATACTTCCTTGCTGTTTGGAGTTCCATCCGCCACCAAACCCTCAAACACTACTACGTCGTCCCTGTTCTCCGAGTAGTCGAGCTTACCGAAGGCCGACAGGAAGTTGTGGTATTGGTCGTATTGATCAATGCCCCAGCGACTGTCAATCAGGATGGAAAGGCTGATGCCCTTGTAGCCGAACGTATTCCGGAGTCCTCCGAGCCAGCGTGGCTGAGCATTACCCAGAATAAGTTGCGTCGTATTGACCGTTGGGAAACCGCTCGCTCCAATAAGCAATGCCCTGTCGTGGTCAAGATATCGGAGATCGGTAGGTGGAGTATCATAATAGCGCGTATAGCTTGTGCCATAAAGATTTCCATAAGCATCGCCCTCCTTAAGCTTCATTGTCACGGTGCTGCCAACGTAGCCAAATTGTGAGGCGATCGGGAAATCATCCAGGCCCTCTGCGATGTCGACAATCTTGTTTCGATTACGGGTAAAGTTCAAAAGCACGTCCCATGTGAAGTCGCCGCGTTGTATCGGCGATCCTGAGATAACAAGTTCAATCCCCTTATTCTCGATCTCGCCGACGTTGGTTGCAATGGTTGGGTAACCAACTGCTTCAGAAACCGGCACCTCAAAAATCTGGTCCTTGCTGTTTGACTTATACCACGTAAGTTCCAGTCCAAGCCTGTTTTGCAGGAACTTCAGATCGGTTCCAAACTCAACGGTCGTCGTCAATTCAGGGCGCAGGAATTCGCTACCCTTCAGCACTCCACGCGTGTAGCCCAAAACACCGTCGATTGGAAACCCTGTGCCACGAAGATATACGGTAGAAGTTCGATAGGGCTCCGTGTCCTTTCCAACCTGACCCCAGGAACCGCGCAGCTTGATATAGTTCAAGACCTCTGGCATGGTAACGAGTTCGCTCAGGATAAAGCTCGCGCTGACCGAAGGATAGAAGAACGAGCGGTTCTCAGCCGATAGTGTAGAGGTAAAGTCGTTACGGCCAGTTACGTTAAGATAAAGGTAGTCTCCATAGTTCAACATAAAATCCCCGTACACGCCTATCAATCGCCGCTGCCTCAAGGCAGAAGTCGTTTGAAGTTGGCGCACATTGCTGAATTGGTAAAATTGGGGGATTTCGAATTCGTCGCCCGTGATCTTGGAGCTATTCCGATGTTCATCAAACAGTTCATGCCCAAGTCGCAACCGACCTGAAAGTTTTTCATTGACTTCCTTTGTCAACTCCACAAAAAAGTTTGAGTTGATCACCCGGTTGTTGATCTGGGTGTGTTCAATAAATCCTGTCGAGCTAATCGGGTAGCTGTCGTTGGGACCGCGCGGACCCGGGGCGATTTCTTCACGGAAGTCTGTGTAAAAATCGGTTCCCACCCGATAATTCAAGCTTATCCACGACGCTGGTTTGTAATTCAGGAAGATATTACCCATCGTCCGGTCGACGTTGTCTTCATACGTCCAGTACTTGGCGCTGTACAACGGGTTGTCCGACAACCAAATTTCCGTCTGCAATCCGTTCTCATCCTCATAATTCTTAACATCGCGTGTGTGTGGATAATACATCATGTTTTCCATGAACCGGTCATGCGGCACACGGTTTCCTCCAGAGTTGGCGTAATTGACAGTGGCGGAAACATTGAACTTTTCATTCAGCTTCACAGAACCGGATATTTTCGCCGAGGTCCTTCCCCACGTACTAAAGGGGATCACCCCCTCCTGTGACGTATTCGCGATCGAAGCATAGAACGTAGAAAGGTCATTGCCACCGGAGATGCTGACGTAGTTGTCGAACATTTTTCCCGTCTGCATGGCATCCCTGTAAATATCATGATAGACATATTCCGGGTCGATACTGTTTGAAACGACATCGATCGGAGCTCCCCAGGCGGGGAAAATATCCTCTGGAAGGTAGTTTCCATTCGTACCCTGACCGTATTTGTCCTGGAAAGAGGGATACTTGTTGATATTCTGCAACGTCAGCGTGCTGGTGGCGTTGACCCTGACACTTCCTGCTTTTCCTTTCTTTGTAGTAATTACGATGGCACCGCTGGCCGCACGAAGTCCGTACAGGCCCGTAGCGGCAGCGCCCTTCAGCACACTGACCGATTCGATGTCGTTCGGATTGATATCCATCGCCCGGTTGCTCAACCCACGAGGGGTATTCTCGCCTCCGACTGCCTCAAATGTGCTGTTGTCAATCGGAATCCCGTCGACAATGAACAGAGGTTGATTATCTCTGTCGGGATCCAGCGAGCTAATCCCTCTGATAAGAATCCGCGAGCTCATACCAGGGGCGCCGCCAGAGTTGGTGATTTGAACGCCCGCCACTTGTCCCTGTAAAGCTGAGACAACATTCGGCTGCTTCATTTCAGCGAGATTATCTCCCGTCACCGTTTGAGTGGAGAACCCAAGAGATCGTTTTTCCTGCTCGATACCAAAAGAGGTCACGACCACTTCATTTAATGTAGTGATGTCGACCTCCAAGGTGACGTCCACGGTCGATCTCCCTCCGATGGCCACTTCCTGGGTCTTGTAACCGATGAAGGAGAATACGAGCACGGGTGACTCCGCCGGTACACTAATGGAGTATTTTCCATCGGCATCAGTCACCGTACCGCCCTGTGTTCCCTTTACGAGGATACTCACGCCAGGTAGGGCAAGGCCGTCCTCCGACGATATTACGGTGCCTGTGACAGTGCGCTGTTGCGCGAACAGGGTTTGGCTTGCCAGGATCATCAGCGCCACAAGGAAACTCACGTAAGTTCCATGTCGCACCCGACCGGCAAACCGGGAGATCGGCAAAGGCTGATTCTGCCTCCATCCCCCACTTTGTTTCGAACTTGTAAAAAGATTCATACTCGGATTGGGTTTATGTGGGAAACTAATATTCTGGTAATTCAGCGGTTATGCCGCAGTCTGCGCAGAGGTATACTTCAGGGGGCATAAACCGGTAGCTTACGTCAAAAGAGGGTTTCCGATAAACTTGATGACAATCGAAGGCCAGAAAGGGAGTAGCGAAAAAGGAAAAATTTTTCAAAAAAAATGGGCAGCCGGAGGGCTGCCCATTGACGGTCAATCGGAATCGGCTGTTAAAAATTTCTACCGGGGAACACGGCCACCTCGCCCAGTTCCTCCTCGATCCGAATCAGCTGGTTGTATTTGGCCATCCGGTCAGACCGCGACGCGGACCCTGTTTTGATTTGGCCGGTGTTTAGGGCCACGGCAAGGTCAGCAATAGTGCTGTCCTCCGTTTCGCCCGAGCGGTGTGACATAACGCTCTTGTAAGCATTCCTTTTCGCCAGATTCACGGCATCGATAGTCTCGGTCAACGATCCTATCTGATTAACCTTTACAAGTATTGAATTTGCCACGCCTTTGTCGATCCCGTCCTGCAGGCGCGTAACGTTCGTCACAAACAGGTCGTCACCAACCAACTGTACTTTCTTTCCAATCTTATCGGTAAGCTTTTTCCAACCAGTCCAATCGTCTTCCGCCATGCCATCTTCTATCGAGATAATGGGATACTTCGCAGCCCAAGCCGCCCAGTATTCCACCATTTCATCCGAAGTAAGGCTTTTCCCAGTTGATTTCTTAAAAATGTACTTGTTGGCCTTGGCATCGTAGAACTCCGAACTGGCGGCATCCATTGCGATGAAGACATCCTCACCCGGTTTGAATCCTGCCTTTTCAATCGCGGTCAAAACCACCTCGATTGCTTCCTCATTTGAAGAAATATTCGGCGCAAAGCCACCCTCATCGCCAACATTAGTCGAGAGATGTTTGTCGTGCAGCACCTTTTTCAGGTTATGAAAGATCTCCGTCCCCATCCGCAAGGCGCGCGAAAACGAGTCTGCATTGACCGGCATAACCATAAACTCCTGGAAGTCGATCTTGTTGTCGGCGTGACTGCCGCCGTTGAGGATATTCATCATGGGAACAGGGAGCGTGTTGGCATTGACGCCTCCGACGTACCGGTACAACGGCAGTCCTGCCTCCATTGCGGCAGCTTTTGCAACCGCCAGTGATGTGCCAAGGATGGCGTTGGCACCCAGGTTGCCTTTGTTTGGCGAGCCGTCCAACTCGATCATGATCTTGTCGATGAGGTTCTGTTCAAATACCGAACATCCTACGACCTCTTCGGCGATTTTGTTATTCACATTGGCCACCGCCTGCTCAACACCTTTTCCAAGGTAGACAGACTTATCGCCATCGCGAAGCTCAACGGCTTCATGCGTTCCAGTCGATGCACCTGAAGGCACCGCCGCACGGCCAAAAGCACCATTTTCGGTAACAACATCGACTTCAACAGTAGGATTGCCGCGGCTATCGAGAATTTGACGGGCGTGGATACTTTCAATCAGGCTCATAGTTGGATTAGAATTAGGATTTGAGTTTACACAGCAACGCTTGCGTGACTTAGCATGTCACGCCTGTTTGCCGACGGCATTCTCCGCAATCACGGCCCGGCCTTTCTCGGCAGCCATCAGCGCCACGAATTCATCGAAGAGGTAATTCGAGTCATGAGGGCCCGGGGAGGCCTCAGGGTGATATTGAACAGAGAATGCTTTCTTATTTTTCAGGCGTATGCCCATGATGGTATTGTCGTTGAGGTGAAGATGTGTTACCTCTACCAGCGGATTTTTCTCGATATCCTTTTCGCTTACCGCGAATCCATGATTCTGGGAAGTCATTTCACCCTTTCCGGTAACAAGGTTCTTCACCGGGTGATTTAGCCCGCGGTGCCCATGGTGCATTTTGTACGTTGAAAGCCCGCAAGAGAGCGCCAGCAGCTGATGACCCAGGCAAATTCCGAACACCGGCGTGTCAGAGCCAACGGCGTCTTTCACGGTGTTGATGGCATACTCCATGGCGGCAGGGTCGCCAGGACCATTGGAGATGAAAAAGCCATCGGGTTCCCACTTCGCCATTTCAGCAAAGGAAGTCTTCGCTGGAAATACCTTCACATAACAATTCCGCGCAACAAGATTTCTCAGGATGTTGCTCTTGATACCAAGGTCCAGCGCAGCCACCTTATATGCTGCGTTCGGATCGCCAATAAAGTACGGCTCGGCAGTGCTCACCCGTGAGGAAAGCTCGAGGCCATCCATTGACGGTACTTTAGCAAGCTCGGCTTTCATCTCTTCCGGTGTCAATTCCGATGAGATCAGCGCGTTCATTGCGCCCTTATTTCGAATGTATCGCACCAGCATGCGCGTGTCGACATCGGCGATGCCAACCACACCATTGCGGTCGAGATATTGCTGAAGGCTTTCTTTAGCTTCCTTACGGCTGAATTGTTCTGCAAAATCATTCACTACGACGCCTGCGATCTTGGTGTTCCCCGATTCCTGTTCGGCGTCGAGCGCACCATAGTTTCCGATATGCGCTGTGGTGTTGACGATAATTTGACCGAAATAGGAAGGATCGGTGTAGATCTCCTGGTAGCCAGTCATTCCTGTATTGAAGCAGATTTCACCACCGGTTGTCCCGGCCTTGCCGATGGAAGTACCCTGGATCAGGAGCCCGTCTTCCAGTAGCAGATAGGCTTTTTTTTGCATTTCGTTCGCCAAAATAAGGTATGAAATCGGATTTAACCCACTGTTTTTAATCCCAATTTTTTATGCCAACGATTGAAACAAAAAAAGGGATTGAAAAAATTCAATCCCTTTGCTGCAATGGGTCTTAACAATGCTATTTCTTGTCTTTCTTTGACTTCGAATCACTCTTCTTCTTTTCAGCCTTAGGTTCTTTTTTTGCCGGCTTTTCGGCTGATTTAGCCGCTTTCTTCTCCGAAGTCGCTTCGGCGACCTCCTGCTCCTGGCCGGCTTCCGCCGCGGGCTGCGATTCTGCGCCTGATTCTTCCCTCTTGCCTTTTGACCGTCCCCGGCGCGTTCGACCCTTCTTAACCTCGGCTTCCTTGGTGTACAGGGTATTAAAATCCACAAGCTCGATGAGACACATCTCGGCGTTGTCACCTAACCGTGTATCGCCAAGCTTGACAATCCGGGTGTATCCGCCTGGTCTGTCGGCGATCTTGGAAGCCACTTCTCCGAACAGCGTTTGAACTGACTCCTTGTTTTGGAGGTATGAAAAAACAGTCCTGCGCGAATGGGTCGTATCGTCTTTTGATTTAGTCAACAGAGGCTCGACATATTTGCGGAGTGCCTTGGCCTTGGCAACGGTCGTGGTGATCCTCTTGTTCAGGATCAGCGACGAAGCCAGGTTGGAAAGCAGCGCATGCCGGTGTGCCGACTTTCTTCCGAGGTGATTTACTTTCTTACCGTGTCTCATGATGTGATCAATCTATCAGTGATGCTCCGCGGGGAGCCTGTTAATCTTCTTCCAGTTTGTATTTCGCCAGGTCCATACCGAAGGTCAGGTTCTTTTCAGCGACCAATTGTTCCAGTTCGGCCAGCGATTTTTTTCCAAAGTTCCTGAACTTCATCATATCGGAGATCTCGAGTTGAACAAGGTCTCCCAGGGTCTTGACATCAGCCGCCTTGAGGCAGTTGTATGCGCGAACCGACAGGTCGAGATCGTGCAAGGGGGTCTTCAACAGCTTGCGCATGTGAAGCATTTCCTCGTCGACCTGCTCGATCTCGGCGTCCTTGCCGGTTTCGAGCTCGATCGATTTATCGGAGAACAGCCGGAAGTGCTGGATCAGAATGTGCGCAGCCCCCTCGAGTGCCTTCTCCGGGTGAATAGACCCATCGGTCTCGATATCGACGACGAGTTTTTCATAGTCGGTCTTCTGTTCAACGCGGGTGTTTTCCACGCTGTACTTCACGTTCTTGATAGGCGTAAAGATCGCATCGATGGGTATGTACCCAAACACTTGTTCCGCCGGTTTGTTTTCTTCTGCAGGCAAGTAGCCCCTGCCCTTTTCAATTGTCAGTTCGATTTCAAAATGCGCCGACTCATCCAGATTACAGATGACGTGGTCGGGATTCAGGATCTCGAAAGCCGATGTAAACTTGGTGATGTCGCCAGCCTTGAATTGCTTTTGCTTCTTGATGCTGACAGTGATCTTGCTGTCAAAATTATCGGCGAGCTTCCTGAATCTTGCCATCTTCAGGTTAAGGATGATCTCGGCGACGTCTTCTACGACACCTTCGATGGTCGAGAACTCGTGCAGTACGCCGGGGATCTTGATTCCCGTGATTGCATAGCCTTCCAGGGAAGACAACAGAATCCGCCTCAGCGCGTTGCCGATCGTGACTCCGTAACCTTTTTCCAGGGGTTTGAACGTGAATAGTCCGTGAAAATCATCGGACTTTTCCATCACAACCTTTTCCGGCATTTGAAATGCTAATATTGACATAGTAATGTTGATTAACTGTTCTATTTATTTCGAATACAATTCAACGATCAGCTGCTCGTTGATGTTTTCTGGAATATCCTGCCGTGGAGGGAGATGGATCAACTT
>CAZLWX010000052.1:0-15366 GCA_964563295.1 uncultured Roseivirgaceae bacterium
CAACACGCCTGATTTTGATTCAGGAAAGTCCAGGTTCGAGCCCTGGTCGGACAACACCTTCCCGCCCACGAAGCGGGCCCGAAATTGGTTTAAAAAACGCACACTGGCGAATGGCGGTTAAGATCTTCAGTGGCCGTGCCACTCAGTATTTGTCCGAAAGGATTGCCAATGCCTATGGCGAGCCGCTGGGGACAGTAAACTACCAGCAATTCAGCGATGGTGAGATGTCGCCGCACATTGCCGAGTCGGTGCGCGGCCACGACGTGTTCATCATCCAGTCTACGTTCGCTCCGTCCGACAACCTGATGGAGTTGTTATTAATGGTGGATGCCGCCAAACGCGCGAGCGCCCACAATGTGAACGTGGTGATTCCGTACTTCGGGTACGCGAGGCAGGACAGGAAAGACAGACCGCGGGTGTCGATCGCCGCCAAGATGATCGCGAACTTGTTGTCGGCAGCGGGTGCAGACCGCATCATGGCTTGCGACCTCCACGCCGACCAGATCCAGGGATTCTTTGATATTCCGGTCGATCACCTCGATGGCGCTTTCATCTTCGTTCCGTACCTCAAGTCGCTGGGGACAAACGATATCATGTTCGCAACGCCTGACGTGGGTGGCATCAAGCGTGCCCGCAACTTCGCCAAGTTCTTCAACGCCGACCTGGCGGTGTGCGACAAATACCGCAAGGAGGCCAACAAGATCGAGTCGATGCGACTGATCGGTGAGGTGGATGGAAAAGATGTGATCCTGGTGGACGACCTGGTCGACACCGCAGGAACGATATGCAAGGCAGCTGCCTTGTTGAAAGAAAATGGAGCGAAGTCCGTGCGGGCGGTATGTACACACCCGGTGCTGTCGGGCAAAGCGTATGAGAATATTGAATCTTCGGTGTTGGAGCAGTTGGTTGTCACCGACACCATCCCGTTGAAGAAGGAGTCGTCGAAGATAAAAGTGTTGACCGTGTCGGACCTGTTCGCGAAAGCGATCAGGAAGATACACGACAATGAATCGATCAGCTCGTTGTTTATCAAACTGTAACCATTAATTAAATTATACAATCATGAAAACTGTTGAGATTATAGGGTATAAAAGAGCAAATCTCGGCAAGACTGAATCCCAAAGACTGCGGGATGAAGGATTGGTACCCTGCGTATTGTACGGTGGACAGGATCAAGTTCACTTTTATTCACCGATGATTCTTTTCCGCGACTTGGTGTACACCAACGAAGCTCACTTCGTGCACATCAATATCGAAGGAGAGGAATGCAAGGCCATCCTCCAGGAAGTCCAGTTTCATCCCGTCAGCGAGATCATCCTGCACGCGGACTTTCTCCGCATCAGTGACGATCGCAAGGTGAAGATGAATATTCCGACGCGGCTTGTCGGCCAGGCTCCCGGTGTTTCGAAAGGTGGGACGCTGGTACGCAAGCGCGCTGCGTTGAAGGTGTTTGGTTTTCCCAAGGATATGCCTGACCACATCGATGTCGATGTTTCACACCTCGACTTTCACCACGCCATCAAGGTTGGCGATATGAATCTGCCGGGTCTGGTGTTCATGGATCCCAAGCAGGCTACGATTGCTTCGGTAGAGATTCCTCGTGCTGTTAAGATGGCGGCAGAAGAAGAGGCTGCTGCAGCTGCTGCCGCCGCCGCTACTCCGGGTGCTGAAGGCGCTGCCGCCGCTCCCGCTGCTGCAGGTGCTGCTCCTGGCGCTGCTGCTCCTGCGGCCGGCGCTGAGAAGAAAGCTGAAGCTCCGAAGAAGGAAGCAGGGAAGAAATAAATTTACGAAGGACAAGAACGTGTGGGGGCTGCTTTTAGGTGGCCCCTTTTTAGTTCCTGGTTCCGGGTTCCGGGTTCCGGGTTTCGGGTTCCTGGTTCCTGGTTCCGGGTTCCTGGTTCCGGGTTCCGGGTTCCGGGTTCCTGGTTCCTGGTTCCGGGTTTCGGGTTCCTGGTTTCGGGTTCCTTGGTTTGGAGTCGTTAAACGCGGAACACGGAACCAGCACACTCGACTTACGATCAATTGCGATCTTCAAACAATTAGGACTCCGAATGAAATATCTAATCGCCGGTCTCGGCAACCCCGGTCCGAAATACGAACTCACCCGTCACAACGTCGGGTTCCTGGTGGTGGACCAGATCGCCGACAAGTACGGCTTGGGGTTTTCTACTCAACGGCTGGCGGATAAATCGGAAGTCAAATACAGGGGCCGTTCCATTCACCTGATCAAGCCGAACACATTCATGAATCTCAGTGGAAGGGCCGTCGCGTATTGGATGAAGGAATTGGCGATACCCGTAGAGAACACGCTCGTTGTCGTCGACGACATCGCGCTTCCATTCGGCGCGCTGCGCATGCGTGCGCGCGGAAGTTCGGCGGGACACAACGGCCTAAAAGACATTGAGCTGGCGTTGGGCACACCCAACTACCCACGACTGCGTTTCGGCATCGGCAACGAATTCAGCAAAGGCGGTCAGGTTGATTTTGTGCTCAGCAACTTCCTCCCGGAAGAATTCGAAGCGATGGATGCTCCGATGAAGAAAGCGGTAGATATGGTGTTGGCGTTCTGTACCATCGGTATCGAGCGGACGATGAGCCGGTTCAACTCGTGAATGGCGGTTGGGTGTTGGCGTGTTCAGATGTCAAAGGATGTGCTATAGTGCTATTGTGCTATTGTGCTATTGTGCTGTTGTTAGATTATTAATTTACAACAAGCGCGGTGGCTCCCTTTAGGGACGCAAGGGCGTGCGAGGAAAAATGAAGCGGTTGGGTAAGGCTCAGAAAAATGATGCGCTGCACCGAAAGCACGCCAAACCTTGGTCCGTTGTGCCTGCCCTCCAAAGTCTAGCGCGGGGCGAGTGAGCGGGCGAACGCAGGAGGGGTCCCTAGTGCTACTGCCTTTTGAGGCTCTGCTTCGCAAACGGCACTCTAAATTCGTAACAACTTTCTAGATCTTAACTGAATCTCCGCCGTGTACGCTGTAACCCTGGATTTTGAGACTCTCCTTGCGACGAGCGCCGAAATCGGAGCCGCGATTGTGATTGTGCTTCGCAACGGTGGTGTCGCGAGTAGTCCGCGCGTCACAACAGAGCTCGGAGTATCGTGACGGGGATCCTTCGCTACGGCGCGCCGAGCGCGCCACGCTCAGGATTCAGCTTCGAATGGTGGGGCAGTGGCCGATGACGACCACGCTCTCCATTGAAACAAGGCATCTTTAGCCCTTGGCCTTTTATGTTTTGGCCTTTAGCCTTTGGCCTTTTTGAAGATTGTTGCGCCCAAGTGCCTATTTCCTGAAAAAGGATTGCCCGTCATTGGGCTGGAAAAGTGGTATTGGGCGCACACACGAAAAGTGCACCCTAATGGATGTGAATGCGTCAAAAACCAAATAATATTTGGCTGGAATAGGCGCTCGGACGATGTAAGATTTGCCTTACAAATAACACAAAAGCCGTCCGGCAGGGAACTCAGGGCCAGTAAATTACGTTCGGACGAACCGGTCCTAAACCCTGGATTGGGTCACCAATTTTTTGATTCCGTCCTTTGGTGGCGGTTAGCTGTTGGCTATTGGCGGTTAGCCGTTGACTGCTGGGCCAAAGTCATCGGGACGGGCCTAGCCTCCAGTGGTAAATAAAACCGGAAGGGTTGGCTGTTGGGTCAGCCTTGGGGCTGACGGTCACGAGTGGTGATTCCGTTGCAAGCGCGTTCTGAGTTACTCGTCGCCTGGGTATTTTGCCGCAGAGGACAGAGACGCAGAGGACCGCATCGGCCAGTCAACACCGTGGACCGTCGACCGTGGACCGTGGACTTTCCTAGTATTTGTACTCGGACACCATTCCCCCAACGGGAGCGCTACTCGGGCTTTGCTGAACGGCAGTCGTTTTCGCAGGAGCTTCCGCTTTGTGGAAGGAAACGGATGCGAACGTGAACGAAAGCGTCATAATAGCTGAGATGGCGAGAAATATGAGCGTTCTGGTTTTCATAATAAGGTTCGTTTTGAGTTGAGATGGCGTATAGGCTCCTGGTTCGAAGGATTAACCTTTTGCAGGAGCGGACTCAAGACCACCACCATTTTCAGTGCTGGGCACAACTTCATCTTCCGTGCAAGAAGAGAATACAATGCCGCTGAACATGAAGATCGCCATGATGAAGAATAACTTTTTCATAAATATTAAGGTTTGCTGGTTTGAGATAGTTTACAATTAGCCTTTTGCGGGAGCCGATTCAAGACCACCACCGTTCTCGGTACTTGGTACAACTTCATCTTCCGTGCACGAAGTGAACACGATACCGCTGAACATAAAGACTGCCATGATGAAGAATAACTTTTTCATAGTAATAAGGTTTTGAGGTTTACGTATTAGCCTTTTGCCGGAGCTGATTCAAGACCACCACCATTCTCGGTGCTTGGTACAACTTCATCTTCTGTGCAAGAAGTGAACACAATGCCGCTAAACAGGCAGATCGCCATAACGAAGAATAACTTTTTCATAGTAATAAAGGTTTATTGGTTTGGAATAATTTGGTTTTGATTTAATGATTAAATTGTATCCCAAAGATTGCGACCCGATTTGAATCCTTTTTATTAAGAAATTTCCAAACAGCACAGGTGTACCATAATTTACGCAAGTACAGCTTCGCCTTAACACTCCTGATCTTCGCACAGGTCGGCGGGCAAGCCCAGTCTAGAGTAGACTCCCTGCTCGAGGCATTGACCAACGTCGAAGACAATCAACGCTTCGATGTCTTGTTTGACATCGCCTACGAATACACCGGTGTCGAAAACAAAAAAGCACTTGAATATTCCAACAGGGCGCTGGAGGCGGCCCAGGTCTCGCGCGACAGTATCAAAATCATCAAGGCAAGCCGGATCAAAGCATCATCGCTAAGACGGCTCGAGATGATCGATGAGGCGATCGAACTCGCCGTCACAACCCTTGGCGCTGCCAGGCGTCACGGGCAAATCAACGAGATCAACTTCCTCGTCAACAACCTCGCGATCTCGTATACCTTCAAAGCCGATTACGACAAAGCTCTCAACTACAACCTCGAAGCACTGATCCTCGCGGAGAAACAGGGCAACCCCCGCGAAATCAGTATGGCCTTGAACAACATCGGACTGGTATACTTCAAGCTTAGAAATTATCCCACCGCTATCGACTACTACAACCGGTCTCTGCAGGTGAAGACCGACGCGTCAGACAATTACGATCTCGACATCCTGCTCGTCAACCTCGGATTATGTTATAATCAGCTCAAGCAGTATACCGAAGCCGAGCGCTACATCCGACGAGGACTTGATGTGTGCAAAGACAATTGTCGCGATGCCCTCCGCATCTCGGGACTATTCGCGCTGGGTGTCTCCGCGTTTGGTCAGTCAGACTATGAACGAGCTCTTGGACACTTCCTGGAGTCGTACGATATCTCCGTCGCGACGAACTACAGTCGCTTCCAGGCGGAGAACCTCGTCTACCTCGGGAAGATTTACATCAAGCAAAACAAGTTTGAGGATGCCAGCGAAGCATTAAAGAAAGCGGAACACCTGGCCAGCGCGCTGGCATACAATGAACTTCTCATCGACGCGTACCGCCAGCTTTCTTCGCTCTATAACATGACCGACGATTTCAGGAGCGCTGCCGAATACCAGAACAAATACATCCTGCTGAAAGACAGCACGTACAGCGAACACCTGATTGACAACATTGCGAAGATCCAGACGAAGTATGCTGAACGCGAGAACCTCGCCACCATCGCAGCTAAAAATGAAGTTATCCAGCGGCAACGCGCGCTTAATATCGCCATCGTCATCATCGCCATCCTCGCCGCCCTGCTCGTGTTCGTGCTCTATCGTTCCAATCGCGTAAAGAAAAAAGTAAACCAGGCGCTGTCGGAAGCAAAGGCCATCATCGAAGACCAGAACCGTCAGTTGCTGTCGCGCAATTATACCCTCAACCAGGAACTCCACGACAAGAACGTCGAGTTGCAGAAAACCAATGAACAGCTTCAGCGCGTGAATGAGGAACTCGACAATTTCATCTACAAGACATCCCACGATATACGCGGGCCGTTGGCATCACTCAAGGGGATGTGCAACGTAGCGTTGATGGATGTGAAGGACGAGTTGGCGCTGAACTACCTGCAAAAACTCGATATCACCGCTGAAAAGCTCAACACGATACTCACGCGCCTGTTGATCGTCAACCAGATCAACAACTCGACCCTGGGTCACGAACGGATCGACTTCAAGAGCATTGTAGGTGATGTGCTTATCCTCGAGAAGAAAAAAGGTCTCCCCGCCCGGTTAGCCATCAACAAGCACATCGAGGAAAACATAGAATATCACTCTGACCAGCAGTTCGTGCGCATCATCCTGGAGAACCTGATCGACAACGCGATCAAGTTCTACAACGACTCCGTGCGGGTCAACCCGTTCGTCAACATCGATATCACCACGCAGAACCACCACGTGCGCATACGTGTTGTCGACAATGGCATCGGCATAAGCCAGGTGCATCCCGACAAGATATTCCAGATGTTCTCGCGGGCGTCGGAGCGCTCCCAGACTGGGGGCATCGGCCTCTACATCACCAAGACCGCCACGGAGAAGCTCGGCGGATCCGTGCACCTATCCACCACTCAGGAGGGGTACACGGAATTCTATGTCGACTTGCCGCTGGAACCCGCGAAAGTCATGGCCTAGCAGCCGCCCAATCTGTTACAACATTTTATATCTTTGCGCCTCCTGACGGCCGTTGAATCCGGCGCGACCGTCTCCGACACATGAAAAAGTTTAAGCGATATACCGTTACCTCCGCACTTCCGTACGCGAATGGGCCCCTCCACATCGGCCATATCGCCGGCGCCTACCTGCCTGCCGACATCTACGTTCGATATCTGCGCCTTCGCGGAGAAGAAGTCATTTGGGTGTGCGGCTCCGACGAGCACGGTGTCGCTATCTCGCTGGGCGCAAAAAAAGAAGGCCTGTCACCGAAAGCCTTTGTCGACAAGTACCACAACCTGATGAAGAAAGCTTTCGCCGACTTCGGAATCTCATTTGATATTTATTCGAGAACCTCCAACGAGATTCACTCCAAGACATCACAGGAGTTTTTTCTAAAAGTGCACGGTCAGGGCAAGCTCACCGAGGACACCTCCGAGCAATACTACGACGAACAGGAAGGTATCTTCCTCGCCGACCGCTACATCATCGGGACCTGCCCGAACTGCGGTTACACAAACGCGTATGGCGATCAGTGCGAGAAATGCGGCACCACGCTGAGTCCGCGCCAACTCATCAACCCGCGGTCAACCGTCTCCGGCAACACACCTGTACTTAGGCCGACGAAGCACTGGTACTTCCCTCTGGACCGTTATGAAAGCTGGCTTAGGGAATGGCTGATCGAAGGCCACAAGGACGACTGGAAAACAAATGTTTACGGACAGTGCAAATCGTGGATCGACCAGGGGCTTCAGCCGCGTTCGATAACCCGCGATCTTGACTGGGGCATACCCGTGCCATTGCCAGGCGCAGAAGGCAAGGTCCTCTACGTGTGGTTCGACGCACCCATCGGCTATATTTCCGCTACCCGCGAACTGAAGGGCGATGACTGGGAAAAATACTGGAAAGATTCCGACACGCGGCTCATTCACTTCATCGGCAAGGACAACATCGTCTTTCACTGTATCATCTTCCCATGCATGCTCAAGGCAGAGGGAACCTTCATTCTTCCGGATAACGTGCCGGCGAACGAGTTCCTTAATCTGGAGGGCGACAAGCTGTCGACTTCGCGCAACCACGCCGTGTGGCTCCACGAATACCTCAACGATTTTCCAACGCGCCGGGACGAGCTGCGTTATGTTCTTACTTCGATTGCGCCGGAGACCAAGGACTCGGACTTCACCTGGAAGGATTACCAGCAGAAGATCAACAGCGAGATGGTCGCGATACTGGGGAACTTCGTAAACCGTGTGATGGTGCTGACGTGGAAGTACTTCGACGGCAAAGTACCTTCCGAGAACGAACTGCCCGGCACCGATGAAAAGAGGAAAAACATTCTTGCCCTTTACAATAAGGCTCACGACGATCTCAATGTCAGCGTACGGGAAATGATCGCTGCTCTTAACACATTTCGATTCCGCGAAGCACAATTTCAAATGATAAACCTCGCGCGCATCGGCAACAAGTTCCTCGCCGACACCGAGCCGTGGAAGCTCGCCAAGGACGACATGGAAGCGGTGGGCGCGGTCCTGAACTATGCCCTGACGGTCGTCGGCAACATCAGCATCGCCTGCGAACCATTCCTCCCGGACGGCGCTTTGTCTATCCGCCGTCAACTGAACGTTACGGGCGCGCTGGAGAAAAAATGGCGCGAGTTCTGGACGCGTGGAGAGCTCATCCACACTGTTCCCGAATACCACCAGCTCGGCGCGGCTGAATTGTTGTACCGCAATGTGGAAGACGCTGAGATTGAAAAGCAAGTCGAACGACTGAAGAAGAAAACACAAACCTCGCAACCGATGAATACGACCGACAAACCTTCGAAACCTGAAGTAGTGATTGATGATTTCGGAAAACTCGATATCCGCATCGGCGAGGTGGTCGCGGCGGAAAAGATGGAGAAATCAAACAAGCTGCTGAAGCTCACGATCGAGTCCGGGTCTGACCGGCGCACAATCCTGAGCGGCATTGCTCAGCATTATACGGCTGAAGAGATGGTCGGCAAGCAGGTCACGTTTATCGCTAACCTCGCGCCGCGCAAAATGATGGGCATCGAGTCTCAGGGTATGATTCTGAGCGCCGAAGACAACGATGGGAAACTTGTGCTTATTCGTCCAGAACGTGATGTTACACCCGGATCCAGCGTAAGCTAAGCGATCAGGGTGCGTCAGCTTGATTTGGAAGCCAACGTGACAATATCCGGCACTTCAAGAACGGCCTTCGGATAACCATACGTCACTGAGTTTATCATGGCCTGTCCTACATCGGCTAGCTTGCAGATATATTTCGGAGAAAACATGCGAAACACCGGCATCAGCCAGCCCAGGTAGCGATAAAGTTTCAGCGTATTTCTTAAGCCGGGAGTAGGTTCCATAATTCCCGGGCGGAACATGTAGGCTCCCTTGAAGCCGAGTTTGATCAGGTCGTTCTCCGTTTTTCCCTTCACGCGGGCCCACATCGAGCGGCCTTTTTCTGAACTATCTGTCGCGGCGCCGGAAACATAGTTGAACACCATGTCGTCGTTCTGCCGCAGGAGGGTACGCGCGAAATTCAACGTGAGTTCATACGTGCCGCGCCGGTAGTCTTCTTCTGTCATGCCCACGGACGACATCCCCAGGCAGAAGAAGCAGGCATTATAACCTTTCAGTTGTGACTCCACGGATGTGAGGTCAAAAAAGTCGGGAACGATCAACTCCGACACCTTCGCGTGTACAACGCCGGAAGGACGACGGTTCACCAGCAGCACTTTTTCAACCTGGGGATGATTCAGGCACTCGTGCAGTACGCCTTCGCCGACCATTCCGGTGGCACCTGTAATTATTGCCTTGATTGTCATAATGGGATTTTTCTCCCTAAAGATAATGCGAAGACCAGCCGGGCGTGAATTGGCCTGTAGAATTATCCTACAAACCCGGCTAAGGCCGCCAATTCGCATCAATCTCCTAATTTACTGGAAGCCAACCCCGTGCATGAACCGGCCGCCGGCATGGCATAATATTCGGGCATATGGTTAAAAAGGAATGTATGAAACGAGTAGTAACGGTTTTGCTCCTCTTTGCAGCAATGGTGGTTAAGGCTCAGGACACCCTGCGGATCGAACCACAAGACCAGGAACGGCAGAAGATTGAGATTAGTCAGCTGCCCATGCCGGTAAGGACGGCCCTGGAATCCGACGACTATGCAAACTGGACGGTCAGCTCTGCCTACCGGTCAACACAGACTGAGTCAAGCGATGAGACGAAAAGCATGGAGGTCTATGTCGTGGAGTTGAAAAAAGGAGCGGACATACAAGTCGTTAAATTTGATAAAGACGGGGTCAAATTATCCGAAGACATCCAGGAAGACCTCTATCATTAAGATTCAATCAGGCTGCTTCACTACTACGGTGAAGGCTGAACAGGAAGGTGCCTGGCTTTTTGGCCGGCACCTTTTTTTTCACACGCCCGCCACGCGCTTCTTGTACTCGGACAACGCATCGTCAAGTCGCTGCCTGGAAGTGGTGTCGCCCGGAGCATTGTGGGATGGATGAATAAATAATTTCACGCCACGGTCGGCCAGGATTTCAGCTACCGTTGTCACCGTCATCCACACGCAAGTGATGAATGCCATCGTTGACACGGGTCCGATTTTGTCCTGGTGACTTTTCAGGTCGACAGAAGCATCAGCTAATGGCGCGCAGGAATCAACGACAATATCGGCCACTTCAAAGATTGTTTTTCCCGTGGAGTGACGGGTCTTTTTTCCTTTTGCCTCCGCGGCCGATCCATAGGCAATAACTTTCATACCTCGCTTCTTCGCCTCCAGCGCCACGTCGATATTGACATTGTTGATGCCAGAATGTGAGAATATCCACATCGTGTCGCGCTTGTCGAAATTATAACCTTTCATGATCTCCACGCCATATCCTTCTGCGCGTTCGAGGAACAGGAACTGATGAACGCCCATCTCGCCCGTAATGCGTGTAAAAAATGTCAACGGCAACTCGATCATCGGGTGAAACCCGACGAAGCCCCCGATCCGGGGGTACATTTCTTCCACCGGTATCGTGGCATGGCCACAACCAAACGTGTGCACCCATCTCCCAGCCTGGATGCTGTCAGCCATGACCTCGGCGGCCTTGCGAATGTTTTCAAGCTGAGTTTCCTCGATGCGGGCCATAACTTGCCGCGTGTTGTCCAACCATTGTGTTGCGAGCATAAAGAAGTTAAGATTAAGATTGACGTATTCTTTTTACTATGTTGAATGAAAGGATCATCATGCTGACCAGCAGCGCTATCGACAAGGAAGTCAGGTGTTGAACGCCATACGCGTCGGCAATGACGCCCATCAGGAGGTTCATCAGCGTATTACCCAGGAGCGCGATGGTGAAAACGATGCTGAACGCCGTTCCCGACAGTGACGCATAAAGGTCGCCCACGTATCCCAACATGACCGGAAAACCAGAGGCCAGTCCCGCACCCATGATCATGAGGCCCACGACAGCGGCTGAGTACCCATTGGTCCAATGTACGGTCAGGACGCCAATCAGCAACAGCACGAATGACAAGATTAGTATTTTTTCGGGCGCCACCCTCCTGAGAAAGCTCCCGACGAGAAGTCGCATGGCGGCCATGCCCATGACATAAAGAGATAGTGCATATAACGCCTGGCTTGTCGGGATCTCCAGCAGGTCTTTGAGAAATAGGGTCGTCCAATTATTGATGATGCCCTCGAAGGCGCTCTGGCAAAAGAGAAAGAAAGCGATCATCATCAAAACGGTCTCTTTCAGTAATCCGGCCATCTTGCCGACGGGAATACCCTGCGATTGCTTGGGAGCCGGGAATCGCGCAAGCAGGAAGACGCCACCAACCACCAGCGTGAAATAACCCACTCCCGAAACAATTGTGCTGAACGAAAATCGCTGCTGCATAATGCCCAGGAGAAATGGCATTCCCAGTGCACCGACAGCGTAGAAGACGCCGATCAGACTGATATTGGCACCTTTGTTCTCCGCTGAGATGTCGGCAACGGAAGCATTGGCACTTCCATTGATCACCCCTCCTCCCAAACCAAACACAAAAATGCTTAGGCGCAACATCAGCAAGCTGGGTGCGTATGCGATGCCCTGAAATCCGAGAAACATGCTGATAGACGAAATCACAAGTATCGCTTTATAGCCGTAGCGGTCGGCAAATGGTCCAAACAACAGCGAGCCGAGCAGGATTCCGAACGGCAGGATCGAGAACAATGTTCCCGACTCCAACTCACCGAGATCGAACTTCTGTTGAAGGGAAGGCGCAACTGATCCGAGGGTGATTATGGAGATTCCGAAGATCAGCATACCCAGGCTGCCGGAAAGAAAAACAAGGCGTGACTTATGCATCAGGCAGCGGGTTGATTGTTATTGCCCAGCGCGAGGAACCCGGCGCCAAAGATGGCGGCGTTCCCTCCCAGCGCGGAGTGTTCAAAGCTGACTTTCGTAAAGCTAATGGGTTGCGCCCATTTGCGCGCTTCCTGCCTGATGTCAGGAATGAAACGTACCGCAGGGCCAAACACACCACCTCCGAAAATGATCTTCGATGGATTGAAAATACTGATAAAATTCGCGACAGCCATTCCCCAAAGTTCAATGCATTCCTGGATTACACTACGGGCGATGCTGTCATTTCTGTCAAAAGCCTCGAACACATGCTGTGCGGTAAGCTTGTCCCCGTGGTTCAACAGCTCGCCGGTGTAGGCCCTATCTTTTGATATTAATTCATTGGCGTAGCGTGCGATCCCGTCACCTGACGCGTAGTATTCATAGCATCCACAGGAAACAAATTTTTCCTCAAAGGGCTTCTTTAGCGCGAGCCACCCGACTGCGCCCGCAATGTCGTCAGCACCTCTGACGATGTTGCCATCCACCAGGATACCCGCGCCGATGCCGGTACCCACCGCCATATAGATCGCGTCGCGGCAACCCTTCGCCGCCCCCAACCAAAGTTCTCCGAGTATGGAGCATGCGCGGTCGCTGTCCATGGAAACCGGAACACGACCTGCGACGGAGCGGATTTCACTGACAAGCGGATAATCTTCCCACCCGGGAATATTCGGCGCCCATACAGTTCCGGTGCGGTGCCTGCTAATCCCGGGAACGGAAATACCCACGGCCGTAACATCTTTGTGCATATGCTGACGCACCTGATTCTGTATTAAGCCGCCGACATCACCACCTACCCGGCCTTCCAGGGGAATGGTTTCAGAAAACAAGATTTCTCCCGACATGGAGAGAACGGCCACAGCTAGTTTAGTCCCGCCAAGGTCCAGCGCCAATACCGTCATTTCGTGTGGGGCAATGAATTTTTGCCAATCTAGCTAAAATTATCAGAAGAAATTCGATCGCCGGAAACCGAACTCCAGAGAATTACGAGTGCCGAAAAAATTCGAAGCATGGCAAAAGGTAACAGCCTGGCGTTGCCGGGCTCTGCAAATTTTCAGAAATGCCGTGGTATTAGAGATACAAACCGTCCTTGAATTTGACCAATGCGGAAACGCGCCGCTCAATCGGAGGACGTCTTCGTTACCGTTTCCTCGCCAACGGGGTTAGCGGCCTCCGTTTGATGCATCAGCCCGTACTCGAGGACTGGCGCATGAAACTTTCTCAAGGCGTTGTGCATGACACGTGCAACAAATCCCGCCGGAAGGAGTCTCATCACAAAATACAATACGATGTTGATCTTGCCGGGAATGATACGTTTTCTTCCAGCGAACATACCGTTGACCGCCACATGGGCAACTTTTTCCGGTGACAATCTTCCCGACCGTGCGATCCACCCGAGTTGATCGATCCGTGCCGACGATGCAGGAAAAGAATCAACGCCCGCCGGGCACACTACGGTAACGTGCACGCCACAACTTTTCAATTCCTGGAACAGACCCCTGGCGAACTGCGTGATAAAACTCTTGCTCGCCGCGTAAACCACTTTGAATGGCACCGGCTGGAATCCGGCGAAGCTGCTGCTGAAAAGGACCCACGACTTCTTTTGCCGCTTCAACGTCGGCAGAAACTCCCGGGTAATCAACGCCGGCGCAATGACATTGACCCTCATCAGCCGTTCATAGAATTCCGGATCAAACTCATCGAAGCTGCCCTGATATCCGATGCCCGCATTATTGATCAGTACGTTGATCTCCAATCTTTCGGACTCGCACCATTCGCGCAGAAACCGGGCTGATCCCGGAAGCGCGAGATCAGTCTCCATAAATCGCGTTTGAACGCCGTGCCGCGCGGCAATCTGCGCCGCGGTGAGCGGCAGCCCTTCATTCGGCAGTGACACCAGCAACAAGTTCAAACCTCTTCGCGCGCAACACTCTGCCATCGCCCTTCCGATCCCCATCGATGCACCGGTGATTAAGACGTATTGAAGGCTCACTGGTTTTTGGACTGAATTTCTAAAATTGTTTTGCCAAGGCCAATCGGCAAAGAGGTCACCCGGTAGTCGAGTTCGCGGATGGCCTTTCCGGAACTAAGCGGCCAGTGGTAGAGATACTTCCTCACCCACTCGGGCGTAACCAACGGAGCGACTTTGAACAAACGCGCCTTCACTGACTCCAACTTCGCAAAGCCTAACATTATGCCAAGAGGAAGATGAAACAGCGTTCGGTCGATACCGGTGAGTTGTCGCAGCAGCTGAAAGAACTCATTGAAGGATACATTCTCGCCTCCGAGGATGTAGCGCTGACCAGAGCGCCCTTTCTCCATGGCCGCGATATGACCCTCCACGACGTCTTCCAGGTAAGTATAATTGCCAATCGATTTTCCATCGCCGGGAATAAATCGCCACCTGCCGCTGAGATACAACGATATCAACCTTGAAATCGCATTGCTGTCGGTGTCTGCACCCGGACCGTACACGCGACTCGGATTCACGATGGTGACGTGCAGCTTTCCTTCATCGGCGAACTGCTTACACAATTGCTCGGCTTCCCATTTCGTGCGCTCATACTCATTGAAGAACGGATGTGCTCGTTCGGTGTCCTCGTCTACTGGCGTAAGGCCATCAGGCGATGGTCCCATGACACCAGCAGTAGAGGTAAACACAACCTTGCGTACACCCGCCTGATGCGCCGCGTCCAGTACGTTGCGTGTACCCTCAACGTTGACTTCATGAAAGAGTGACGGGTCCTTAGCCCACACACGGGCATAGGCGGCCACGTGGTACACCTGTTCGCAGCCCTTCATCGCACTGGCGATGACATCCGGGTTTGACAGGTCACCCACCGCAATGTTTACCCGCGGGCGTTGCAATAAGCGGGTGTTTGCCCCGGAGCGGCAAAGCGCTGTTACCGTGGCTTCGCGTTGCAGTAGCCTCTCAATCAATGCGCTGCCGACATATCCCGTGGCACCCGTGACAAAAATCTTCATCAACAATTGTAAAAAATGCACGATGCGGCAGGGTTGTTTCTCTCCGCCGTCATACCTGGTGTGTAAAATTAATACAGGTTAGGAAAAAATCCCTCATTGGCTGTCGCCGGCATCAAGTTCCTTTAAGATGCGATTGACATCCTCTTCCGTGGACGTGAGCTTGGTTTTGCAGATTTTGATAAGGAATGCAGCCCGTTTTACTTTTTCGGCGAGCTCGTCTACCGAAATCTGGCCCTCCTCAATTTCCGACACAATGCGCTGGAGC
>CAZLWX010000052.1:15376-25085 GCA_964563295.1 uncultured Roseivirgaceae bacterium
GAGCTCGTCGAATGCATCATTATACTTCAGCTCGTCACTCATTATCGATGGTTTTGTTGGCTGATATTACCTGACTTTCCACCACGCCGTCGGCCAGGGTCGTCGACAGTAAATCATTTTCGTTGACATCCTTGTAGCTGCGCAGTGCCGTTCCGTTTATACGCGTGATACTGTAGCCGCGTTTCAGGACATTCTCGGGCCGCATGTTTTGGAGACCGCGATCGAGGGCCCCTATCACCTGGTGGCGCTCGCGTAGCACAGCCGCAACGTCCTTTTTAAGCGTCAGCGCATTCTGTTCAACACTCACCCGTCGCCCTGAACAATACACGATCGTCTTTCTCTTCAATTCAAACTGCATCGTTTGTTGTGCATGCTTTTCGCGATCAATCAGATGGCGCGCGCGCTGAACAATAAGCTGCGAGCAGGTATCGACGACATGACTGTTGCTCGCCATGAGGTTTCTGGATACGGACCGAAAGTATTTAACAATGGAAGCAAGCCGGTTATTTTGGTCGCCGAGAATTCTGAGCGCGCATTCAGCGATAACCTCCTCGGCCGCCAGAACGGGTTTGGCAAAGGCATCGAATCGTTCCAGCAAAAAATTGGCAAGATCAGTCGGCGTGATGGCATTCTTGTGAGCAATCATCTCCACAACGGTTTCGTTGGTAGCATGTCCTATTCCAGTGATGATGGGCACTGGGAACAATGCCACCTCCCTGGCGAGGGCAGCGTTGTTGAAGCAGGACAACCCGACTTCCCCGCCTCCTCCGCGAATGATGGCGACAGCATCAAAGTGCCTGGCCACACGCCTGATTCTACTTAGCTGGTAGCTCATCGACTCCACTGCACGTTCCCCCTGCAATACCGATGGAAAAAGCATGTAAAAGACGCGATAGCCACCCGGGTTGTTGCCAATGACCTTTTGAAAATCCGCGTATCCCTTGCTCGTTTCAACGGAGATGATGGCGATGCGCTGGGGCACCTGTGGCAGCCTCAATTCCTTGTTGCGATTGAAGACTCCTTCCCTCTGCAGCATTTCGATAGTTTCGAGTTTCTCCCGTTCCAGCTCGCCGAGTGAAAACACCGGATCGATATCCAGTATGCGCAGGGATAGTCCATGGACAGGATCAAACGATATCCTTGCGCAAAACAACATCGTGATGCCGTCGCGCAATGGAGTTTTCACGACACGCATGAAGTGGTCATTGATGCGAAGGAAGTCGTCCTTCCAAAGGGTAGATCGCAGCTGGGCGATAATTCTGCCATCCTTTTTTTCTACGAGGTCGGGGTAGCAGTGGCCGGAGTGCGGGTAATAATTGAGTTTGTTCATTTCCGCCTTCACCCAAAACGAACTGCCATAACGCTCACCGAGTGTTTTTTGAATGCTGCGGGTTACTTCCAGCAGCGAGAAGATAGTCTTGTCGGCGGTGGTTTCGGGCATGAATTCTCGGGACAGTTCTGTTTTCGGGACAAGCAACCCGAACAAAATTCCAATTCAAGCACCAAATTCCATTTAAATTCCAAAATTCCAAACTTCAAAACTTCTAACTTCACAGTAGTTCGTAGTTTCTAATTCATTCGCAAGCCTGACCGCTGTGGTTCGCCGTGTCCTTTGTGTTACTGCATTTTGGGACTCCGTTTCGTACGAGTGCCCAAATGCATCACACAACGTACACAAAGGACCACGACGCACGCCACGTTGCGGGTTTCGATGTATACTCGGGCTGAAGAATTACGAATTAGGAATTATACGGGCGTGCCCCTCGTTCCTCGGGTCGGGCTATCCACTGCAAGTCCTCGCACCTTCACACGACGCCACCCCGTCGCTGCGGGCTTTCCGCTTCTATCCCTCACGCTGATAAATTCCAAATCCCAGGAATTTCTCCGTAGCCCAACTTATTCCCTTAACTTTGCCCCCTCGCGAACTCCTCCGAAATGGCCGCAATCAAAATTATCTTTATGGGCACCCCGGAATTCGCTGTTCCCAGTCTCGAAATCCTGGTGCAGAACGGCTACCAGGTCGTCGCGGTGGTGACGGCGCCGGACAAACCTCGTGGAAGAGGACTGCAGGTGTCGTTTTCACCCGTCAAGGAGTGCGCGCTTCACCACGGACTGCCGGTATTGCAACCAACAAACCTGAAACACCCTGACTTCATCAAGACGCTGCGCCAGTACAACGCCGACTTGCAGGTGGTTGTAGCCTTTCGGATGTTGCCCGAGGTGGTTTGGTCGATGCCAGGAATCGGAACGTTTAATCTTCACGCATCCTTACTTCCGCAATATCGCGGCGCCGCGCCGATCAACTGGGCGATCATCAACGGCGAAAAAGAGACCGGCGTCACTACCTTCTTCCTCCAGCACGAGATCGATACCGGCAGCATCATTTTCCAGGACCGCGAGCCGATTAACGATGATGACACAGCCGGAACTCTGTACGAACGCCTCAAACATCGCGGCGCGGAACTTGTGCTACGAACGGTAAAAGGAATCGCCGAAGGCAAGTACAATTCCATTCCACAGCAAGTGACGCCCGGACTAAAGGCGGCACCGAAAATCTTTCGGGAGATGTGTGAGATCAGCTGGAACCAAAATCGTGAGCAGATCAGGAACCTGGTGCGCGGCCTTGCTCCTTACCCATCCGCCTGGACAACCATTGCCGGTAAGTCTTTCAAGATTTTTAAGGTGTCTGGCGTAGATGATCATGTGAATGGGGCGGCAGGAGAGTATCGCACGGACAATAAAAGTTATCTTTACGTCAGGGCGGCCGATGGTTGGGTTTCTATCGACGAACTTCAGGCTGAAGGCAAACGCCCAATGCCGGTGACGGAATTCTTGCGTGGAAATCGATTATGAAGTTTAGCAGATCGTAAATGGATATATCATTGATAGCAGCCGTGGCATCCAATGGTGTGATTGGTAAAAATAATGATCTCCCCTGGAGACTTCCCGACGACATGAAATTCTTCATGAACACAACAAAGGGTCATCATGTCATTATGGGACGAAAGAATTACGAGTCCCTCCATGAAAACTTCAAGCCCCTGCCGAAGCGAACCAACATCGTGGTAACGCGACAGCAAAACTACAGCGCGCCAGGTTGCGTGGTCGTGCACGATGTTCCTTCTGCTGTCGACATTGCCCGGCAGGCCGGCGAATCCGAGTTATTTGTAATCGGCGGCGCGGAGATCTATAACCAGACATTGCCCCTGGCCGATAGGCTGTATCTCACCGAGATCGATGCCGCGGTGGACGGCGATACCTATTTCCCGGATTTTGATAAAGGTCGATGGAAGGAACGTTCGCGCGAGCATCACCCCGCCGACGAACGCCACCGCTACGCTTTCGACTTTGTTATCTACGAGCGGCAGGAGTAAATTACGACCATGACTAAACTCCACAACAAAGTGATTTGGATCACGGGCGCATCTTCGGGTATTGGAGAAGCGTTGACCTATGAGCTCGCAAAGAAACACACCCGGCTGATCCTTTCAGCGCGACGCAAGACCGAGCTGGAACGCGTTAAAGGCAACTGTCCACAGGATGTGCAACCCAACGTGAGGGTGCTGCCCATCGATCTGGAGGAATCGAGCACCCTTCAACTTTCGGCCGAGGCAGCGATCCAGATGTTCGGTCACATAGACATGCTGATCAACAATGGGGGAATCAGCCAGCGTAGTCTTGTCAAAGACACCACGCTTGAAGTCGACCGGCGAATTATGGAAGTAAACTACTTTAGCGCCGTTGCCTTAACCAAACATTTACTTCCCCACTTCGTCCGGCGCAAGGGAGGGCATATCGTCAACATTTCCAGTCTGACCGGGAAATTCGGGACGCCCTTTCGTTCCGGCTACGCAGCCTCGAAACATGCCTTGCATGGATTCTTTGACGCCGTACGCGCGGAGCATTATGGCGACAATGTCCGGGTGACGATGATCTGCCCGGGCTTCATCAAGACGCCGATCACGCTATCGGCGCTGACCGGCGATGGTTCACCGCTTAATAAGATGGATGAAGCGCAATACAACGGCAAACCTGCCGACTGGTGCGCGCGCAGGATTGTGCGGGCGATAGAAAAAAATAAACAAGAAGTCTATATCGGCGGACGGGAGGTGATGGGTGTCTACGTAAAGAGATTTTTTCCGCGCCTGTTTTCAAGATTGATCAGGAAAGTTGCGGTGAGGTGATGGGCTAACTCATTTCACCAGCACTCCCACGCTAAACCCCGGCCAATGTTTAAACCCTGTCTCACCACTGGACTCCAACAGCGAACCGATCGCCTCGCCGGACCGTGAGCGATAGAGATTGTACGCGGCGGCGACAAAGAAAAAGAAGTTGCGATTCCTGGGATTGAGCCGAGACCCCACTGAGATCTCAGGCCTTGCCAACAGGCTTAGCTCGCGCGTTATTCGCCTCCTGACGTGGTTGATGTGCAAGAAATCTGCACCGAAGCTGATGAATCGAAAGCGACCCATTCCCGCCGCGGCCGACCTGTTGAAAAACATTTTCTTGATACCGTAGCCAATAGCCCACTGCTGACGGTTGCTCAGAAAATCCGGGCTCCACGAGTAGATCAGGCTGTTCATGACATGGCGTTCGGTGGCCTCGCCTGTAACCCTGCCGTTCTTCTCCGATCCAGTCGCAAGTTCCAGGTTCACCGGGAACAAGTCGCTCGCGTAGACGGCGGCGTGAGCGGAAGTTCCTAAGTTCATTAATCCAATGGCTGTGCCATCGCGGGTTTGAGGATCTTTGCCGTTGCCGAAAATATTGATCAATCCGATCTGCGTCCCCTGCATCCTCTTCGCGTAATTGACGAGCCCAATCTGAAAACCATTAGCTTTTCCCGCCAGGTTCACCAGTCCGATTTGCCACCCCCAGCGATCATTGTTGTCGGGGTAGGTGTTAATCCCTTCCATGTAACCGGTTTTGTTGATCATGCTCACCTGCACTCCATACAGTCCGCCCTCAGTAAAATTAAAGAGGCTGGCAACCTGGACGCCGTCCATGGATTGAGCGGAAACGTTATACAGCCCGGCCAGCTGCACTCCAAATGAGTATTTGTGCACCGTGTTGCCAAAGCCCGCCAGTTGAAACCCCATCAGCGCCCCTCCCGCCATGTTGGCGCCGCCAGTGATCTGAATCCCAAAGACATTATTCAGCACAATGTTCGCGAGCCCCGAAAACTGTCCTCCGGAAAGATTGGCCTCAAAGCCCTCGCGAATCTTTTTGTCAACTTCCTTTTCGCGCATGCGCATAAAAGCGTTAGCGCCGGTCATGTTGCTGATGCCGGCGAATTGAAGACCGCGAGTTTCGTCGGTGTTGAGGTTGGAGACTAATCCAAGTTCCAGCAAAAGATTTTCAGACGAGTAACCCGACGTAAGATTGAATGAAAAGAAATTCGTAAACCCACCGGGGTGCAAACCATTTGTTCCCAAGGCTGGCGCAATCGAGAATTGAAATATTCGTGTGAATGGATCCCGGCGTTGTGCTTCGAGGTTGTCGAAAAGGCATGCCAGTGCGATGCAGAGCAACAAGGGTCTTGTCATGCAGGTTTTAATGGGTCAGGTAATGGAAGTCGATGGTATAACGTAGCTTGTTCGGCAAAATTGCTGTGGGACTTCACAATCCGAGCAGTATAGGTCACCAGTCGCCAGTCACCAGTCAGTTTAAAAGCGTGAGGGATAGAAGCGAAAAGCCCGCAGCGAAGGGTAGGCCTTGACGTGGGGCGAGGACTTGTAGCGGATAGCCCGACCCGAGGAACGAGGGGCACGCCCGCAGGTGCAACCGGTAGGAGACATGCGCCGGATCGCGGGGACCTTTTGCATTTGGCCTTTCCTCGTTATCTTTCGTCGCCCTTCGATAATGGACCTCTACGAAATCCCCCTTATCATCATCACCGGATTTGTCGCAGCATTTCTGAATACCATTGGCGGTGGCGGGTCGTTGATCTCTGTTCCTATCCTGACTTTTCTCGGAATACCGATCACGAACGCGAACGCCACCAGTCGCGTAGCCATACTATTTCAGAATTTTTTTGCCGTCGGCGGATTTCGAAGTAAGGGCGTGGAGCTGCCGTGGCCCTATAGCCTGTACCTTGGATTTGCGTCACTCGGGGGCGGCTTAATCGGCGCGTTGCTGGCGTCCCGCATCAACGACGCGATCTTCAGCAAGATCTTTGTCGCGATCATGATCATCTCCGTGATCCTGATTGTTTACAATCCGGTAAGGACGAACGGGTCGGAACGACTTACCATCAAAAGTCAGATCGTAGGTGCAGTCTGTTTTTTCTTTATCGGGATCTACGGCGGATTTGTGCAGGCGGGGATTGGTTTTCTTGTGATCGCGATGCTCAGTGTGGTCAACCATCTCTCGCTTGTGAAAAGCAACTACGTCAAGGTCTTTTCGGCAATTGTGTACACAGGGGTGTCGGTGGTGGTCTTCGCTATCGAGGGAAAGATTTTCTGGATCACTGGCCTGGTCCTCGCGATTGGTCACGCCCTGGGCGGATGGTTTGCCAGCCGCTGGAGTGTAGACAAAGGCGAGATTTGGATAAAACGCATCATGATCGTCTCCATCCTGGCCATGGCGATCAAACTCTGGTTCTTTTAGCTATTGCTTTTGACGTCAGGATTTTGCCGGCTCGCGGTGACCGACCCACGTGAACCGCTTGGTGACGTACTCTCCATTTGTAAACGACGCATTGCCGGACGGGTTTCCGCCCGTCACGTGGAAATCGGAAAATGCCGCGTTCTGGTTCATGTAGATTCCACCCACCAGGTTGAAGGAGACCGGCGTCGCAGCGAGGGCCATTTGGTCAGCAATCTTCTCCCGCGTATGCGGATCGGTAGTGTATGCCCCGCATGAGATGGCGCCATGCTTCAGCGCTAATTCCTGGGCCAGCACGATCGAGTGATCCGTATTCTGCGTTTTGATCAACAGCGCGATCGGGCCAAACAATTCTTTTTCGAAAACCTCTTTCTTTCGCGCATCAACCTCCAGTACTACCGGGGTGGCTATACGCGCATTCCTGAACATGGGATTGGCAATGGTGCGCGATTTTAACCAGACTTTCCCGGGGAGCCGTTCGGCATCCGCAATGCGCTCAGTGGTCTTTTTATTCTGGATTGCTCCGAGCACAAATGGTCCTGCTTTTGGATTATCGACCAACGAGTTGACGTTGTCCACGAATTTCTGCGCGAACTCCTCGAACGTAACAATCCCCGACGGCGTTCTTATTCCTGTCTCGGGAATATAAAAGTTCTGCGGCGCGGTACACATTTGTCCGCTGTACAATGAAACCGCGAATGAGAGATTGGCCGCCACTTTATCGATATCGTCGGCTGAGTCGAGGATCACCGAGTTGACGCCTGTCTTTTCAGTAAAGACCGTTTTGCCCGGTAACGATTCCAGGTAGCTTCCAAACCCCGAGCTGCCGGTATAATCGATCAGCTTAACATCCGGGTGCTCGGCCAGATCTTTGGTGATCATGCGGTCAAACGTGTCGATCGCCAGCTGGCACACATGTGGATTGCAGTTGTTGTCCGACAGCACACGCTGAATCTCCGCGACAAAAATCGCGATGGGCAGGATCGCGCCGGGATGGGGCTTCACAATCACCGTGTTGCCGGTGACCAGGCTACCATAAATTCCCGTGACGGAATTCCACGTCGGAAACGTCGAACAACCTACGACCAGCGATATTCCCTTCGGCACCGCGCGCCACTCCTTGCTGAGCTGTATATTGAACTTACCCATGGGCTTGTCCCACAGCGCCTTTTGTGGATAGCGCTGCAATTCGTCATAACCCGCCGCGACCGCCTCAAGGGCCCGATCGGCTGCGTGCGGACCTGACGCCTGAAACGCCATCATGAACCCCTGCCCTGTCGTATGCATGGTTGCGTAGGCAATCTCAAAAAACCGCTTCCGGATCTGTTCCAGCGATTCCACCAAAATGCCGGCGCGTTCGTGAACGTTCATTTTTCTCCAACCATCAAACGCAGCCTTTGAGCGGGCGATGAGCGTTTCAGCTGAAAATGTCGGATAGGAAATGTTCAATGGCTCCTGCAAATAAGGTGATTCCTCCTGCCCGGCCCATCCATCAGGACTATCCTGCTTCAGTTCCTCGAATTTTTTTCCCAGGATTGCCTTGAAGCGAGCCTGACCATCGGCATCAGCCGTCTCACCGTAGACTGCGGGTGATGGATGCTCGGCAAATGCCGCATAGAAGGTTCGTTCATGCAACGCCTGTATCGCTTTATTGATGGTGGTGTCGTGTTTCTTATAGAGGCTCATGGTTGCTTATTTTTAACAAGTTCATTGCGCACCGAATACTTTCTTCAACAATTCGGTGGTGCGTGCCGCTGGGTTGTCGCGGATATTCTTCTCTTCATTGGCAATAAGGTAAAAAAGGCCGTCGATCGCCTTGTCTGCGGCATAATCATCCAGGTCGGGATTGACTTTTTGTACCAACGGAAGCTGATTGTATCGCGTCACGATGTCGCTATAGTAGCGCGTAGCGTTTACCTTATCCAGCGAATTCCGGATCACCGGCAAAAACTTTTCCTTGAGTTGGGCTGATGTGGTGCGCCGGAGATATTCCGTTGCGGCATTGTCTTCTCCTTTCAGAATTTCCCAGGCATCTTCAATGGTCATCGAGCGAATAGCTGTCACGAAAATCGGTTTTGCTTCCTTGGCGGCGTCTTCAGCACCGCGGTTGAGGGTCATCACAAACTTATCGACCTCGCCGCCCAGTCCGATCTGGCGAAGCTTGTCTTCCACGCGCTGGACATCTGGCGGAAACGGTATTTTGATCTGCGGATTCTTGAAATAACCATCCACCTGAGAAGCCATGTCCGATCCGGTGGATATTCCCTTGATCAACGCTTCCTTGAGTCCGTCAACAACTTCCGCGGTAGTCAATGGTTGCGATCCGCCGAGGGTTTTGTTGACATCGCCGAGTGTTTGGCTGATTTGCGCCGATGTGCACGCCCCCAGGATAAATCCGCAAACTGCGATAATCTTTTTCATAACATTGGATTGGTGCAAAGATAGATTTTTCGCCTTACCCGCGCTGTGACAATTGTTGAACCATTTCGGGACCTATTTCGCCGATATTCTTACAACCGGCAAGCCCCATGGTCAGTTCAAAATCGGCCATGAAATTCCGCAGCACAGCGTAAACCCCATCCGCCCCCGCGATCGCGAGTCCATACGCATAAGGTCGGCCAATACACACGGCCGTTGCACCGAGCGCCAGCGCTTTGAACACGTCTGCCCCGCCGCGGACACCACTATCCAACAACACAGGAATCTTCTTGTCAACCGCGAGCGCTATCGATTTGAGTGACTCCAATGTTCCAATGGCACCATCAACCTGACGACCGCCGTGATTGGAAACGATGATACCATCCATGCCGTAGTCGATGGCCTTTCGCGCATCATCGGCGTGCAATATCCCCTTCAGCAAGATCGGGAGTTTGGTCGTGTTCCTCAAAAAAGACAAGTCCTCCCACGTCGTGCCCGGGTTTGAATAGGTGGAGATAAATGTTCGCACAGCTTTCATTGGCCTTCCCGAGCGCAGTTTACTGAGGAAACCCTTTCCTGGATAATGGTTCACCATTCGAACGAGTCCCTGCAATGTTTGCCATGTTATTTTTCGGTCGACACCAGGTGCGTCGTTGGGTTCATCCAACATTCGCTGGAAGACAGGGTC
>CAZLWX010000053.1:0-10369 GCA_964563295.1 uncultured Roseivirgaceae bacterium
ACTGATTTTCGTGCCGTTTTTTGCGACGGGAGCTGTTGTGTTCGGGTTCCTACAGACTCTATTACTAGGAAACGGAATCTTGAGCGATTATTGGATAATGGGTTCACCAATGATCGTGACATTTTGGTTCCTTTTTTCATTGTTAGTCCTGGTGGTCACCGGCAATTCACTGCAAACATTGCTTCAGCCTGCTAGTGCCTCCGACCAGAAACGTGCGTTGACGACCAGTCGGCAGCCAACTGAACACCCGGAAGGATGACCATCAGGCGGGAGAGCGTTCATTCTGGACTTTAACAGCGATAAGTTCTACATTCGTCCATGCGGTCTTTGCGCGATCATGTTGAAGCCATGAGGTTGAAGATATTTTTGTTGCTTGCCTTTTTTGTTGGAGAAGGCACGGTTACAGCACAGGTTGCGAGATTCATTGAGGCCAAGGTTGTGAATGCCGATGATGGCCAGCCCGTCTCGTTTGCCAGTATCAGCCTCGAAGGGTCGGAAATCGGAACGGCGGCCGACATGAATGGGACATTTTTTTTGAAACTGGATTCGCCGGATGCGCGGGGTGCTATCAGGGTGTCGTGTATTGGCTTTAAGTCGCGGTCAGTATCGATCGATTCCATTCCGGACGATGGCCTGATCTCGCTGACGCCGGAAATTGAATTGTTGAAGGAAGTTGTCATCGAAGCTGAAGCGCTCACTGGCGCGGAGGTCTTGAAGCGGGCCATCGATAGTATTCCTGTGAATTATAATCAGTATGCCTTTAACATGGAATTCTATTCGGTGATAGAAACACGAGACACCGTGGCGGATCGAACATTCAAACTGGAAACGATATTTGAGAGCTACCACGACGGATACAGGCCGGGTTCAAAGAAGGTTTACAGAATTGTGCAAAAAAGAGAAAGTGGTGAATATTTCCTGCCTGACAATACCCAGGGTATGAGCCAGTGGCCGATCTACGAAATAGCCGCGAACGAAATATTCAGTAATCAGACCCCCTACCAGATCTTCAATCTCGACAGTTTCGAGAAAATTCACCCCCAATTGACTGGCGTTGAGCTCTATGATGGTGATACGGTCTTTGTTGTGACCTACCGATACCTTGGTCCCGGGACGCTTTACATTTCCTCCAGCGACTTTGCCATTCTCAAACACATCACGCACAGTTCAGGAAGAGGCTACGAGAATCGGTCGGAGATTATTTTCAAAAAGCAAGAAGGAAAATACTACCCGTATGTGGCGTACGGCGATTATCTTCACCGTCACAAGGTGGATGGAAAGAATCAGTTCGTGAAAGTCACCAACCGGACGACTCTCAGGAGGATCAGGACGTGGAATGTGGATGCCTTTGATCACCGGCAAGAGTTGTTGTTTCCGAAAAATGTGGCTTATGACCGGGATTGGTGGAGGGAAAATTTTCCGGAGTAAAAGTTTCCGGCTATGGTTGCGTTTGCCTCCGTGAGTATGCACTCTGGACTTTAATGACGATATCATTTACTTTCGGCAATGAACAGGATAATAATTCGATCATGCATCATTGCTTGTCTAGCCACCGCCTCAGGATGTGACGCTAGTAAGAGGAGTACCTTGCCAGATGTGACGGAACTCACCATTCGTCAGATTCACGAGGCATTTCGCGAAGGCAAATTTACAAGCGCTGACCTCGTAAAAGCCTATCTCGACCGAATCGATCACCTTGACGGCGATATCAATTCCATTTCCCAGGTCAATGAACGCGCCCTGGAAGTTGCAGAACAGCTTGATCGGGAGTTTAAGTCGACGAATGTGTTGAGACCGCTTCACGGGATACCTATTATCGTGAAGGACAATATCAACACCAAAGGTCTTCCAACGACCGCGGGTTCAAGGGCCCTCGCCAGCTATTACCCCGAGAATGATGCCTTCATCATCAAAAGGCTTGTTGATGCAGGAGCGATCATACTGGCCAAGTCGAATATGGCCGAATGGGCATTTAGTCCTATGCATACGGAAAGCACAACAGTTGGCACGACGCGGAATCCTTATGATCTCACGCGAGTGCCTGCGGGGTCAAGTGGCGGGACCGGTGCGGCGATCGCCGCAAACTTTGGAAGTGTGGGTCTGGGAACGGACACAGGAAACTCCATTCGCGGACCCTCATCGCACAACTGCCTGGTTGGATTTAGAACGACGCTTGGGTTGGTCAGCCGGGCAGGTATTGTGCCGCTCTATCTTCGCAATGATGTGGTGGGCCCAATGTGCAGAACGGTGGAGGATGCAACACGTGTACTGGAGGTGATCGCTGGATATGACCCAGACGATTCGATCACCGCCCATTCCAATGGCAAGACAGCCAGGTATTCTGATTTTCTGATCAGCGATGGGCTGAAGGGTGCCCGAATCGGTGTGCTCCGCGAGTTGAGCGAAGATAACCCACATCCCGATATGAAGATCTTGTTTGACCAGGCCGTCGCAGACCTCGATAGCCTGGGTGCGACGATCGTTGATCCGTTTGTTGTGCCAGGATTCGCCGAACTTAGGAAGAATCACTGGTGCGCTGATTTCCGGAAAGACCTGGAATCCTTTCTTCGCGAATACGTGAAAGATGATCGTGTTAGGACGCTGGAAGATGTCATTAGGATTGGAACCAACTCATCGTACACGGAAAAACGGATACAAGCATTTGCTGCCAATAGCGGCCGTTGGAACCTGCCCGAAGTGCCCTGTGGGGATGCGTACTCGGATCCCATGCGGATTGCGTTTCGTGAAGCAATCGAACATGCGATGGATTCGTTGCACTTGGATGCGATAGTTTATCCGTCATGGAATCAGCCACCGGCGCGGATAGATTTTTTCCAGGAGGAATACAAAGGTGACAACAACCAGGTAATAGCGCCTCATACGGGTCAGCCCGCGTTTACCGTTCCGATGGGAAGCTCAGGAGGCGGTCTTCCGGTTGGCATACAATTCCTCGGCAGAATGTTCAGCGAAACGACGCTGATCCGCCTTGCGTACGGCTATGAGCAAGGCACGAAGCATCGTGTACCGCCGCCCCTGGATTGATCAGCGGCAATTTGTCGCGCTTCCTGAACTATACGTGATGTGTTTGAGAATGCCTCCCTTCATGACGCTTCCGCAGCACTTCTATGACTTCATCCAGCGTGTGATTTTTCTCCGCGAGTAGTACGAGATAATGGAACATCAGGTCAGCGGCCTCGTCCAGGAATCGGGTGGGATTGTCGTCTTTAGCCTCGATCACAAGTTCCGTAGCCTCCTCGCCAACCTTCTGTGCAATCTTGTTGATGCCTGCTGCAAATAGCTCGCTAGTGTAGGAGCCTTGTTTCGGATTTCGCTTGCGGTCTTTGATGATTTGTTCCAGTGTCGCCAGATTCCAATCCTTGTTCTGTTCATCAAAACATGTATCCGCTCCCGTATGACACACGGGGCCCGTAGGGTTCGCTTTCGCAAGCAGTGTGTCCCCATCGCAGTCTACCCGGATGTCCACTAACTCCAGGAAGTTTCCTGAGGTTTCCCCCTTTGTCCAAAGCCTGTTCTTGCTTCGGCTAAAGAAGGTCAGTCGTTTTTCAGCAACGGTCTTTTCGTAGGCCTCCCTGTTCATGTAACCTAGCATGAGCACGCGGTTGGTATTCGCATCCTGCACGATGCAGGGGATCAACTTGTTCTTGGTAAAATCAGGAGTGCTATTGTTCATGTCTTGTTATTTTCTGATTGCCAATCCATGTTGCGATAGATATGATTTAAGGTCCGGGATCCTGATCTCACCAAAGTGAAAAATACTGGCTGCAAGGGCGGCGTCTGCTCCCCCCAGCGTGAATACCTCCAGGAAATGTTCGGGCACGCCCGCGCCACCCGATGCAATGACCGGTATCTGAAGCAGCGAATGAAGCTTTGACAATGCATCAACAGCAAAACCGTTTCTGGTGCCATCGTGATCCATACTGGTAAAAAGGACTTCGCCGGCGCCGCGCTCCTGACCTTGCTTTGCCCACGAAAAGAGTTTCTTCTCGGTGATGCGTTTGCCTCCATGAGTGTGGACCATCCAATGATTACCCGATTTTTTTGCGTCGATTGCCAGCACAATACATTGCGAACCGAATTCCGCCGCCAGCTGATCTATCAACGATGGATTCTGCACAGCAGCCGAGTTGATACTTACCTTATCAGCACCTGACTCGAGCAGCGGACCGACATCGCCGACTGAATGAATTCCACCACCGACGGTAAAAGGAATGTTAATTGTCCGCGCCACGTTCTTCACAAGAGACGTCAATGTCTTGCGCTGTTCATCGGTTGCCGAGATATCGAGGAGAACAAGCTCATCGGCACCCTGAGCGGCATAAGCTGCTGCGAGTTCAACGGGATCGCCGGCATCACGTAGGTTGACAAAGTTCACGCCCTTGACGGTACGTCCATCTTTGATATCCAGGCAGGGTATAATACGACGTGTCAGCATTATTTTTTTCGATACGATGCCAATTCTGCAAGAGGGATCTTATTCTCATAAATGGCTTTTCCGACAATTGCGCCGTGAAGTCCGGCTTGTTCAAGTTTGACCAGATCGTCCATTGTGGAGATCCCGCCGCTGGCAGTCAGCAACACCGTTGGAAACATTTCATGGATCTTCTTGTATAACGCCAGGTTAGGCCCACTAAGGGTTCCGTCAACTGCTATATCTGTGCAAGTCACATACTGAATGCCGCGGCGTTGGTAGTCGCCGATGAAGTCCAGCACTGATACAGCGGAACTCTGCTGCCAACCGTGAGCCTGAATCATTTCTGCCTTTACGTCCGCGCTAAGAATGATTCTTTCCTGTCCACACTGCGCAATCCATTCGCCGACCAGCGAAGGATCTTTTACGGCCACGCTTCCGATATTCACTTGTTGGATTCCCGCATCGAGCAATCTGCGGATGTCTGCCAGCGTCTTAACCCCGCCGCCGAAGTCAACGGCCAGTGACGTTCCGGCCGCGATGCTTTCAATAACCTTCCAATTAATCACCACTCCCGACTTTGCTCCATCGAGGTCTACGAGGTGCAGGTGCGAAAGTCCTGCATCTTCGAAGGTTTTCGCAACGGCAAGAGGATCGTGGCTGTAAACCGTGGTGGCTGCAAAGTCACCCTGCGTGAGTCGCACGCATTTGCCGTCGATAATATCAATTGCAGGGATCACGATCATAGATCAAGGAAACTTTTAATGACCGCGGCTCCGGGGGCCGCCGACTTTTCAGGGTGAAATTGCACCGCATAGAAGTTGTCGTGATGCATAATCGCGCTGAAAGGGTTGATGTAATCGGTGACGGCTGATGTATGCGGCCCCACCGGCACGTAGTAGCTGTGCACAAAGTATACATTGGCTCCATCCAGTCCCGGGTCAGGCCAGCTGCCGGTCAACGATAGCTGATTCCATCCGATATGGGGCACTTTCCGATCCCCGGAAGGGATAAAACGTTTAACCTCGGCGTCGAATATGCCAAGACATTCCGTGTCGTTCTCTTCCGAATGGCGGCATAGCAACTGCATTCCCAGGCAGATGCCAAGGACAGGCTGCCGGAAGTCACGAATTAGTTGATCCAATTTTCGCGCGCGAAGGTAGGCCATCGTCGTGCTGGCTTCACCAACTCCAGGAAAGATTACTTTGTCGGCCCGTGCAATCTCATGCGGGTCGTCGGAGACTACGAAATCGATTGCCAGTCGTTCCAGAGCAAAGGCGACAGATTGAATATTTCCAGCGTTATATTTTATTATGGCAACTTGCATGAATATTCATTAGTGCAGCAGGTGACGAATTTATAAAACTCCTTTCGTGGATGGCAGCGCTGTCCCTTCGCGCTTGATCGCCATCTTCACCGCCCTGCCGAACGACTTGAAGATGGCCTCGATCTTGTGATGTTCGTTCACGCCTTCAGCGCGAATGTTGAGGTTGCAGCGGGCGCTGTCCGAGAACGACTTGAAAAAATGAAAGAACATCTCGGTAGGCATTTCACCGATCTTCTCGCGCTTGAAGTCGGCATTCCAGACCAGCCAGGGCCTGCCTCCGAAGTCGACCGCAACCTGCGCCAGGCAATCATCCATCGGCAGGCAGAATCCATATCGTTCGATGCCGCGCTTGTCACCCAGTGATTTTGCGAAAGCTTCGCCGAGCGTCAGGGCCGTGTCTTCAATAGTGTGATGTTCATCAATGTGTAAGTCGCCTTTTGCATCGATGGACAAGTCGATTTGTCCGTGTTTCGCCAACTGGTCGAGCATGTGATCAAGAAAACCAAGTCCGGTCGCGATACGCGATCGTCCCTCGCCATCGAGATTGATCTCGACACGGATTTCGGTTTCGTTGGTTTTCCGGGTGACCACGGCGGAACGGGAAGGAGCGGAGAGCTGACGGTAAATGTCGTGCCAGTTACGGGCGATTAGACAGCAGATCTCCATAAGCCCTTTCTCTTTCAGCTCCTCAGCCAGGCTTCCATCGTTGTAGAGTATGGCTTTGGCTCCGAGCCTTTGCGCCATGATGACATCGGTGATGCGGTCCCCGATGACATATGAGTTCGCGAGGTCGTATTCGCCGGTTGTATATTGGGTGAGCATAGCGATACCAGGTTTGCGGGTGTCTTTGCTCTCGTGCGGAAACGAACGGTCGATAAAAACGTTCTGAAAGACAATGCCCTCGCTTGCCAGTGCTTTAATCATCATGTTATGCGCCGGCCAGAACGCTTCCTCGGGGAAGCCCGAGGTTCCAAGGCCATCCTGGTTGGTGACCATGACCAATTCGAATCGCATCTCTCTGGCAATCTTTCCCAACCAGGAAAACACACCTGGACTGAACTCGAGCTTGTCAAGACTATCGATCTGTTCGTCTTCGGGTTCGACGATCACCGTTCCATCACGGTCGATAAACAATACTTTTTTCATAATGTACCGAGCACTTGTATAAGCCTTTGATTTTCTTCGGGCGTTCCCACGGTAATGCGCAGGCAATTGTAGCACAGCGTGACCCGTGACCGATCGCGAACGACTACCCCTTGATCCATAAGCTGTTGATATACAGAAGTCGCATCCTTCACCCGAACCAGCAGGAAGTTGGCATCGGATGGGAACACCCTGTCGACGATCTTCAATGCCCGTAAGGCTTTTGCGAGTTTGTTCCGCTGTGAGAGAATCTCGTCGACCCAGATGTCTTTTCCATAGGCGTTCTCCAGCGCGTCCAGCACCAGGTCTTGCGTGCGCGAGTTTATGTTGTACGGATACTTGATCTTGTTGAGTATGGCGATGATTTCGGGAGAAGCATAGCAGGCACCCATGCGCAATCCAGCCAGGCCCCAGGCTTTGGAAAATGTCTGCAAGACGACCAGGTGGGGAAAACGGGACAATTCCCTGATAAAACTTTTTTCGCGGGTAAAGTCAATATATGCTTCATCGACGACGACCAGTCCATAGAAGCGCTTCAGTACCTCAATGATTTTTTCCCGGCTCAGCAGGTTTGACGTCGGGTTGTTTGGACTGCAAAGGAAAAGCAGTTTGGTCGTGGCATCGAATGTCAAAGGGAATGCATCGAGGTCAAGATCGAAGTCGTGGTTCAGCAGGACTTGTTGAACATTCACGCCGTTGATCTCGGCGCAAACGGAGTACATTCCATACGTCGGCTCCGTCACCATGATGGAATCATAATAGGGCTCGCAGAACGCGCGGATGAGCAGGTCGATGGCTTCGTCGCTGCCATTGCCGAGGAATATCTGCGCTGGATCAACTTTTTTTAATGCCGCCAGCTTTTCCTTGACACGCCGCTGGTGTGGGTCCGGGTATCGGTTGTAGGGCGATGGGTACGGATTCTCATTGGCGTCGAGGTAGATCTCTGCCTCCCCGCTGAAATCGTCCCGCGCGGATGAATAGGGCTTCAGTGCCAGTATGTTTTTCCTCACGAGTGAGTTGACATCGATGAAAGACCTGCGCTTTGTCATACCCTTTCTGGTTTGTTCAACAGTTTTTCGAGGCGTATTCGGATAGCCATCTGGTGGGCAGTGAGCTGTTCGGCAGCCGCCATGGTTTCAACAATGGGCCCGATCGCGCGAATACCTTCCGCATTGACCTGCTGGAAAGTAATGTATTTCACAAAACTATCCAGCGAGACACCTGCATACGATCGCGCAAATCCGTTGGTCGGCAGTGTGTGGTTGGTACCGGAAGCATAATCGCCGATTGCCTCGGCCGAATAGTTTCCAATAAATACAGAACCTGCATTCTTGATCGCTTCGGCAAGATTGGAGGCGTCGCGGGTATTAATAATCAAATGTTCGGGTGCGTAAGTATTGATAAACGCCAATGCTGAGTCCAACTCGGTGAATCTCACGGCACGGCTATTGGATAGCGCTTTGTGGGCTAAATCCCTCCGTGGTAATTTTGCCAACTGTCGCGACAGCTCCATCTGAACACGACCGATTATTTGATCATCCAGTGCAACCAGCATCACCTGGCTGTCTTCGCCGTGCTCGGCCTGTGACAGCAAATCGGCCGCGACAAATCCGGCATCGGCAGTTTCGTCCGCCAACACCAAGACCTCTGATGGCCCTGCTGGCATGTCGATGGCGATACCCTCTTCCAGGACAAGTTGTTTCGCTTTGGTAACAAACTGATTGCCGGGCCCGAATATCTTATACACGGCGGGCACGGATTCGGTTCCGTACGCGAGTGCTGCAATTGCCTGGGCCCCGCCGATCTTAAATATCCGGGTGATACCTACGAGCTGTGCGGCGTAGAGGATCGCGGCGTGGATCTTTCCCTCTTTCCCCGGGGGCGTACACAGCACAATCTCCCTGCATTCTGCGAGCCGGGCAGGAATGCCAAGCATCAGTACGGTGGAAAACAATGGCGCTGAACCTCCCGGAATATAGATTCCAATCTTTTCAATGGGCACTGCCTTTCGCCAGCACGTGACACCCGGCATGGTTTCAATTACCAGAGGGTTGATCTTTTGCGAGGCGTGGAATCGCTCGATGTTGCCAGCCGCCACTGCGATGGCATTCTTCAGTTCGCCGTCGAGATTGTTCCCGGCTTCATTGAGTTCGCGATCGCTCACTTGCAGGACGTTGACTTCGACCTTGTCGTATTGAAGTGTCAGCTCGCGAAGCGCCCTGTCGCCGGAGCGCCTTACCCGGTCCATGATGTTGCGTACTGCGCCATCCAGGAAGGTCAGTTCAACCTGCGGGCGGCTCACCAGGCGAGGCCAATCCCTGACGGGTGGATTATCATAGGTCTTCATGGTGATTCAGACAATCATTTTTTCGATAGGTACGACTAATATTCCTTCGGCGCCATATGCCTTGAGCTGATCAATTTTTTCCCAGAAATCATTTTCATCGACGACGGAGTGGAGGGAACTCCAGCCTTCACGCCTGAGCGGGATAATCGTGGGACTTTTCATCCCGGGAATTACGGATGTGATGCTGTCGATGGCCGAGTTCGGGCAGTTCAGCAAAATATACTTGTTGTTGCGCGCCTTCATCACGGCGTCTATCCGGAACAGGAGCCGCTCGAGTATCGCCTGCTTCGCGGTATTAAGCCCGGGATTGCCGATGATTACCGCCTCTGAGTTCATCACGACCTCGACTTCTTTCAGTCCGTTGCTCAGAAGTGTACTGCCGGTGCTCACAACGTCGCAGATAGCATCAGCCAATCCAATTCCAGGGGCGATCTCCACCGAACCGCTGATCTCGTGTATGCCGGCGTCGATGTTGTTGGCTGCGAGAAATGACCTGACAATGTTGGGGTAAGAGGTGGCGATGTTTTTTCCTTGCAGGGATTGCTTGCCTTCGTAGTTTTCAGCCCTTGGCACAGCGATCGCCAGGCGGCACCGGGCAAAATCCAGCCGCTTTACCAATGAATTCTTCCTTTGTTTTTCGACGAAAATATTCTCGCCGACAATGCCGATGTCGGCGACATGGTCTTCTACATATTGAGGAATGTCGTCATCGCGAAGGAATAGAACTTCAACCGGAAAATTGCTGGCAAACGTCTTGAGCTGATCTTTTCCATTGCTAACCGCCAACCCGGTCTCTTTGAGCAGTTCAAGGGAACCTTCCTGTAGTCGGCCGGACTTTTGAATCGCTATTCGCAGTATTGTTTCCATACGGAATGGATTAAAAATGAAAAAGGCCTGTCACACGTGACAAGCCTCTTAATATTTTGATATCGTAATATACTCAAAATAATACCTTGCCACTCATCGCAGTGTCTGCATGATGACGGTGGTGAAGGTTGCTATTTTGAATTCTGTTCATTGTTTCGGGGTGCTAATAACATAAAATGTTTGCAAAAGTCCAAATTTCCGGCTCTTGGCCGTTGGCTATTGGCCCTTGACCTTTGGCCTTTAGCCTTTGGCCTTT
>CAZLWX010000053.1:10469-24901 GCA_964563295.1 uncultured Roseivirgaceae bacterium
GCTCTTGGCCGTTGGCTATTGGCCCTTGACCTTTGGCCTTTAGCCTTTGGCCTTTGGCCTTTAACCTTTAGCCTTTGGCCTTTAGCCTTTGGCCTTTGGCCTTTAACCTTTAGCCTTTAGCCTTTGTCTGCTAACTTTGCTTCATGCGATTAGTTGATTTCCGACATCTGTCCGTGCTGTTCCTCCTGCTCGCAGCCTCCTGCCGCGATGGTCGTGAGACGCGGTTGCAGCGTTTCCTGCTTCGGGGGAACGAGTTGGCCGCGAAACAGAATTACGCCGAGGCAACAAGGCTTTACAAAGAGGCCATCGCACTTGACTCTTGTTTTGCTGACGCGTGGCATAACCTGGGAACGGTCTATTACAAAGAGAAGCACTTTGAAGAAGCAGCTGACTGCTACGGCCACGCGATTCGTTGTCGACCTGATTTCGGCGCGGCCTACCTGCACCGGGCGAACGCCTGGTACGAACTCAATGAACCAGTAAAGGCATTAAGCGACTTGCGACAATACTCGCACTTCCATCAAGATACATCGGTGCTATTTTTTTCAAGCGCTCTTGCCTACAGCCGATTGGAGAAATACGACACCGCGATCGAGCTTTTCCGCAAGGCCCTTCGGCTCGATCCTGATAACAGCGAAATACTTGTTAACCTCGGAAGCGTCCATTATTTCCGCCGTGACTTTGACTCAGCTCGGTCGATTCTTGACGACGTACTGGCCGGGAATCCCCGGGACGCCAACGCGATGAACACGATAGCACTTATCGAGGCGGAGAATGGTTCGCCAGACAGCGCCCTCCTTTGGATCAATAAGGCATTGTCGATCCAGCCGGGGAACGCCTGGTTTCTGAATAACCGCGGATACTTTCATTTATTAAAGAGTGAGCTCGACAGTGCGATCACGGATATTAATGCAAGCATCATGGAAGATCCGTATAACGCGTGGGCATATCGCAATAAGGGAATTTACTACTTGAAACGTCACAATGTGGCTGGGGCGCTGCGGATGCTGACCCATGCCGTCAAACTCGACTCAACGGTCGACCGCCTCTATTATTTTCTTGGCGAAGCTTTTTTTGCGAGTGACGACGAGAACTCCGCGTGCGACTACTTCCGGAAAGCGTTGATGAGAAAGGACATCAGCGACGATTTTTATCACAGTCGTTGTGTTCAAAGAAAAAAATAATTGTTTCACGCAATCAGTCAAACGACAGTGAGGTTCGCCCGATGGTCATTACAGCGGTTAGAATTTAGTGGCCATGGTAACGCCGTTTGGCATGAAAAATTTATTCCAACTTCAAAGTGTATGGCAGTGTCTATACACCGAACACGAAACCACGAAGTATGGAAAATCCTTTTGAAATTTTTTCGCTATTCATGATGATCTTTTTTGTTGCGGGTTACATCCTCTATTCCGTGCTTATGCGTGGGAAACAGCGCAGGTGAGGGATTTGCCTTCGTTAAAAGTTCTCTCTAATTTGACATGCTGAGCCGGGTCAGCTCGTGATGGGCTGGAGCAGTGTCCGGGAATCTATTTAGTGATTAATCAAACTAAGATTCATGAACTTTGGTGTTGCGGAGGTCGTCATTATCCTTTTCTTCATGCTCCTGCCGGCAGCATTGATGATCTGGGCGATTATGGATCTGTTGAAGCGAACCTATCTCAGCGATATCAACAAGTTGATATGGGCGCTGGTAATCATTCTGATACCGGTTATCGGGGCGCTGGTGTACCTCGTTGCCGGACGCCGGCAGGCGAGCGGCTAAATGCCTTCAAACAAACTAAACGACTCCAGGTACTGGGGTACCTCGACGTTCCATCCGAACCGTTTCCTTATGGCCGCCGCATATAGATTAATGTCTTCACCTTCCCCATGCACAGTAAAGGTGAGCTTTGGCGATTCTTTAAAATTGTCAAGCCACCTGAAAAGTTCGCTGCGGTCGGCGTGACCGGAGAGTGAACGCATGTTTTCCACATGACATTTCACCGGCACCTCTTCTCCGAAGATCTTTATGGCCGGCTCTTTGTCGACGAGACTTCGACCGCGGGTGCCGGCCGCCTGGTAGCCGGCGATGAGAATGGTGTCCTGTGGATTGCGCAGGCGGTGGTACATGTGGTGCAGAATGCGGCCGCCGGTCATCATCCCGCTCGATGATATAATGATAGCGTCGCTGCGAATGTCATTCAGTTTTTTTGAATGTCGCGATGTCTTCACAAATACCAACATGTTCGTCTCCATGTCGCGCGCGAACTCACTCCGGTTGAACACGACGTTGTGATAGTGAGGATACTTGTAATACAGGTACGTGGCAGAGATCGCCATCGGGCTGTCGATGTACACAGGCACGTCGGGGACCACTTTTTCTTCCATCATCTTGTGGAGATGGTAGAGCAACACTTGCGTGCGCCCTACAGCAAAAGCGGGAATAAGCAACACACCCCTTCTTTCCAGCGCCTCATTTACCGCTCTGGCAATTTCGGCTGCTGGGTCGGGTGAAGGGTTATCGCGATTGCCGTATGTCGACTCCACGAATAAAATGTCGGCATGCCCGATCGCTGTCGGCGCGCTGAGCATGGTATCATTGTAGCGGCCGAGGTCACCGGAAAACACGAGTTTCTTTTCCTGGTGGTCACCTTTGATGAAGATTTCGCTAATCGCGGCGCCCAGCAGATGCCCTGCATCGGAGAAGACCAGGTCGACATGATCGCTGACCGCGGTTCTTTCGCCGTAGTTTATTCTTCGCAAAAGCGGGAATACATCCTGCGCATCCTCGGTGCGATAAAGAGGCTGCGGATCGCTGTGGCTCGAATAACCTTTATGTGCCGCATAGGTAGCCTCTTCCTCCTGAAGCTTGGCCGAATCGAGCAGCATCAGCTCCATCAAGTCTGCCGTCGGCTTCGTGCAAAAGATTGGCCCGTCAAATCCTTCTTTTACCAACCTTGGCAGATATCCGGTATGGTCAATGTGAGCGTGGCTGACTATTACGGCATTGATACTGGCCGGATCGACGGGAAACGATTCCCAGTTGCGAAGCCTCAGCTCCTTTAAACCCTGGAACAGTCCGCAATCAAACAAGAGTCTGAAATCTCCTATATCCAGAAGAAACCGTGACCCCGTGACGCTGCCGGTGGCGCCGAGGAATTTTACGCGCACGTTCATGCCGGAAAGATCAAAATAAATTTCCGCATGGCCTATCCGGCCTTTTCATGACAAAAATCAGGACGAGGAATGACCGTTTTCAAATGACCCAAAGGGGATGAAGGGTATTTTTGGGCATAAAACGTTATCGCCATGAAACGCATACTTGTTCCTATTGATTTTTCCAAGCCGGCTATCAATGCCTTCCGGCTTGCGCTCGACGTGGCATCCCAATCCAAAGGGATGGTGCATTTGCTTAATGTTATTGAGCTTCCTGTCTTGCATGACACGCTCCTTGCGCCCGTGGTGGATTTTGAGCAGGCGTTATTGACAGAACTAAAGACCAAATCCGAAAGCGAATTCAAAAAGCTTTCCAACCGCTACAATAAGGGCGGTGTGAAGGTTGCTTTTGACGTGGAGTTTGGGCCGGTGTCTAAAACGATTATTGATTACATCGGCGAGCACAATGTCGACCTGGTGCTGATGGGCTCCCATGGCGCGAGCGGCATGCGTGAAATTTTCATAGGCTCCAATGCTGAAAAGATTGTACGGCATTCACCGGTACCGGTACTGGTGCTCAAGGACTATATGAAGGGCCCGATCAAAAACATCGTTTTTCCTAACACCCTGGAAACCGAAAAACGCGAAGACCTGGTCATGAAGGTCAAAGCGCTTCAAGCATTCTTTAAAGCCAGACTGCACATTGTTTTCATCAATACACCCTTGAATTTTACGTCCGATGACGTTACGTATGAACGGCTGCAAAAGTTCGCGCACCGATTCATGTTGAAGGATTACACCATCAATGTTTTCAATTCACGCGATGAAGAGGAGGGGATCCTTCAGTTCAGCCGGCAAATCGACGCAGATCTTATCGCGATGGGAACCCACGCGAGAAAAGGTCTTGCCCATCTTATTGCGGGCAGTCTAACGGAAGACATCGTCAATCACACCAGCGGGCTGGTCTGGACCTACGCGATGAGCAACGAGCCAGTCGAGGCTTGACGCCTTTTCGGACAATCTTCCATGAAACTTCCTGCGGATTCCAGAGGTGGTATGTCTGAAAATGTCAGCCAGCGTATGAGTGAAGTTGAAGTTGCCGTGACGTGTTTTCACTGCGGTGAAACTTGCAACGACATCCTCTGGTTGGCCGATAGGCCTTTTTGTTGTTTTGGGTGCAAGACCGTTTACGAAATCCTCCAGGCTAACAATCTTTGCGAATACTATTCACTTGACTCCAGACCGGGTGTATCCCAGCGCGACGCGGACCATGCCTCGTTTCTGTATCTCGACGAGCCCGGAATTCGCAAACGCATGCTCCATTTCGACTCGCCGGATTTCTGCCGGGTGAGTTTCTTTATCCCGGTTATCCACTGTGTCTCGTGCATCTGGCTGCTCGAAAGTCTCAGCAGGCTTTCTCCAGGTGTGCTTAAGTCGGAAGTAAACTTCGGTCGCAAAACCGTGAGTATCGACTTCGACCCACGCAAGGTGAAACTGAGTGCCCTTGCAGGGGTACTTACCTCGGTAGGCTATACACCCCGCATCAATCTGGATACAGAATCATCGAAGAAACCTGCTGTTAACCGGAGCCTGGTCCTGCAGCTTGCGGTTGCGGCCTTCTGTTTTGGGAATGTGATGCTGTTCAGCTTTCCGGAGTACCTGGGTATCGATCGCACCGATGAGACGCTGACACGCGTGTTCGCCTGGCTCAATCTCGGCTTGTCGATACCAGTGTTGCTTTTCAGCGCTTCCGGATACTTTTACTCAGCGATCAACAGCTTCAGGCAAAGACAGATAAACATCGATGTGCCAATAGCCATCGGGTTACTCGCGCTTTTCGGACGCAGCGTCTATGATGTGATAACTTCCACCGGCCCGGGTTACCTGGACTCATTTACCGGGCTGGTATTTTTCCTTTTGATCGGAAGGTGGTTTCAGCAAAAGACCTATGACAGCCTGGCTTTTGATCGCGACTTCAGATCCTACTTTCCGCTGGCCGTCAATGTTGTTCAGGGCAACGAACTTAGACCTGTCTTGCTGTATGACCTCAAGCCCGGTCATGTAGTCAGGATCCGCAACATGGAGATAATTCCCGCAGACGCGGTGCTGCTTGACAACTATGCATTTGTCGACTACAGTTTTGTGACCGGCGAATCTCGCCCAATAAGGGTTGCCCAGGGAGAATCCGTGTATGCCGGGGGGCGACTAATCGGTCAGCCCGTCACCCTCGGCGTCGAAAAAAAGACTGCGCAAAGCCAGTTGACGAGTCTGTGGAACAATGACATTTTCCGGAAGGGTCGCGAAAGCCGCTATCGCAAACGGATTGACCGGGTAGCAAAGGTTTTTACATGGACCGTGTTGGCGATATCAGTAGTTACAGCTATTGTGTGGCAGGTCATCGATCCGGGCCGAATGTGGCTCGTCGTGACATCCGCGCTGATGGTCGCGTGCCCGTGTGCATTGGCCCTGGCGGCGCCGTTCACTTACGGCAACACGTTGCGGATGTTCGGACGTCATTCCCTTTACCTAAAGAACGCTGACGTTGTCGAGCAGCTGGCCAGTATCGATGCCGTTATATTTGACAAGACCGGAACAATTACCCACGGCGGCCGCCCGGAAGTAACTTTTATTGGCACTGCAACCGATCTGGAGCTGGCGGCTGCGAAACTTCTGACCAGCGCCTCCACCCATCCGCTCAGCATTATGGTCAATAAGGCCATCGATGTGAAATCCGCTGCAACGATGTCATATTTTAAGGAGATCCCGTCGAAGGGTATCCAGGCCATGATCGGGGGGCGGTTTGTTCAAATAGGCAGCGCAGAATTTGTGGGTTACGGGGATGACATCGATGATTCGGCGTCGCGCGTTTTTCTGGCCATTAATGATGAGGTTCGTGGATATTTCAAGATCCGTACACAGGTTCGTAAAAATATGAAAGGCATGCTGGACCGCCTGGGAGAGAAGAGTGTAGCGCTGCTATCGGGCGATAATGAAGCAGAGCGACGCGCTATGAGCGCACTCTTCAATCCCACGGTTCAGCTTTTGTTTAATCAGGATGCCCATGATAAACTTGCCTTCGTTCAAAGCCTTCAACGTGAAGGCAAGAGGGTGCTGATGATTGGCGATGGCCTGAATGATTCCGGCGCCCTGCGACAGAGTGACGTGGGCCTGGCGGTCACTGACGACACCGGCGTTTTTACACCCGGATGTGACGGAATTCTCAAAGGTGAAAAGATGGGCTCGCTCGATAGATTTCTTGACCTTGCCCGCAGCGCTACCCTGATATTGAAGATCGCCTTTGGCATTTCGTTTTTCTATAATGTCGTCGCGCTAAGCATCGCCGTTTCGGGCCACCTGACGCCGCTGGCCGCCGCGGTCTTAATGCCTGTCAGCAGTATCAGCGTCGTTGGATTCTCGACCTTTGCTGTTAACCATGTCGCAAGAAAAAAATTAGGAAAACTGCCAACCGACTAACTATGTATATCCCTGCACAACGGTTTCGTTCCTATGAATTTGAACGATCTGTCTATTGAGTATGAATATTATTATTGTATTGATCGCCATAAGTCTTACCATTGCGTTGGTGTTCCTCGGAATTTTTTTCTGGAGCATTAGAAGTGGTCAGTACGACGACACCTACACACCTTCCATAAGAATGTTATTCGAGGATAAGAAGGACGGCGGCGACGAAGAAAAGTCGGCATGATTAGGGGAGAACGGGTGCCATTCGTTTTCCTGGGCATGCTGTGCCTGCTCACTGGACTTTGGACTGGTTTAAGCCGGATCGGGTGGGGTGTGTATGTTATTCCGTCGGTGGCTCATCATGGGGCGGTCATGGTGGGCGGCTTCCTCGGGACGCTGATCTCCCTGGAAAAAGTAATCCCGCTGAAAAAAAAGGCGCTGTTCTCGATACCCCTTTGCTCCGCATTAAGTGCTCTTGCGTTCTCCGTGAATTCGCCACGGATAGCCCTTACGTTGTTGATGGTGTCCAGTGCGGGGTTATCGCTCGTTTTCATCTTTTACTTTATTCAAAACCGCGGCCTGATCTATGCGCTGATGGTGGTGGGCGCATTATGTTGGCTTGGTGGTAATGTGCTGCTGACAACTTCCATGTTTTACCCATTAGCATTTCCATGGTGGATTGGATTCCCCTTGTTTGTCATCACCGCGGAACGCCTCGAGCTTGCGCGCTACCTGCCGGTCTCAAAGGGCGCGCGGTACGTTTTAGTACTTTGCCTGGCCCTGTTCGCAATAGGGTGTTTCTTTTCATTCCATGGTATTGGCAACATCCTGCTCGGTGCGGCATTGGCCATGATCTCCATCTGGCTGTTGAGGTTCGATGTGGTCGGAATTACGATCAAAAAGTCAGGATTGACTCAATTTGTGGCTATCGCATTGACGTGCGGCTATTTCGCGTTGTTGTTGGATGGTGTGCTGTTTGTGGTTCTTAAAGGCCATGCATTCGGCTATGATGCAATTGTTCACACCTTTTTTATCGGTTTCGTGTTTTCCATGATCTTTGCCCATGGACCGATAATCTTACCAGGGGTGCTGGGAATATTCGCAAAACCATTTCACAAAATTTTTTACCTGTGGTTGGCCTTGCTTGAACTTTCCTGGATTACGCGCGTTGCGGGTGATATCTCCCTCAACACAACATGGCGGATGGCCAGTGCGGCACTGACTACCGTTGCCCTTATCGGCTATTTTGCCTCACTGAAGATCATTACGGTGCGTACCGCTCATGCCAAAGCTGTTTAGAGTTCCGCTTGTTTTCCTTCTGTTGGCCGCATGCGTTGGGTTGTTTCTCAGGTGGCATATGGTCGCCCCGATCACCGGGGTGAATTTCAAATTCGTGTTGCACGGCCACTCCCACGTGATGTTTCTCGGCTGGATCTTCAACACGCTATTCCTGGCCTATGTGATCAAGCATGTTGAGACCGCTCGCCATCGTTTTTTCAGGATACTGTTCTATTGCTTTCAAGTTGCCGTGATTGGCATGATGATCTCCTTTCCGCTCCAGGGATATGGACCGGTCTCGATAATTCTTTCCACCGTTCACACGGCTTTGGCTGTGGTCTTTATCATTCGCTTCTTCAAGGAAACGAAAGGTCAAGTTACGCCCTCGGTGTGGTGTGCCCGGGCGTCGTTGTTGTACTTTATAATGTCGGCAGCCGGCCCGTTTACGCTGGGTTATCTCATGGCCAACAACCTTGGGCAAAGTGACTGGTACTATTTCGCAGTCTATTTTTATCTGCATTTTCAATACAATGGCTTCTTTATACTCGGCGTGTTGAGTCTTTTCTTTCAACTTCTCGAGAGAGAATCGGTGGAGGTTGATCAAGCCCTGGCAATGACCGCGGCCAGGTGGACAGCTTATTCAGTCATTCCGGCGTACTTCTTGAGTGTGCTGTGGGCTGATCCAGGGGCAACGTTCAATTTGATCGGGTTCCTGGCAGCCGTTGCTCAGGTCGCCGGCTTCATCTTCCTCGAGCGCCTCGCCGGTGGGTGGAGGATGAGGGCCTTGTCAAGACTGTCAGACCTGTCAAGGTTCTTTCTCGGGCTTGCCGGCCTGGCGGTTGGAGTCAAATTGATGTTACAGCTTGCATCTGCCCACCCTTTTGTTGCGAGCCTCGCGTACGAGTTGCGACCCGTTGTCATTGCCTATCTGCACCTGGTACTGGTTGGCTGCGTTTCTTTTTTTCTGCTCGTGTGGTTCCTGGAGATGGGGTATGTAAACGTCGCTCGGGCCTCCTGGTCATTAGCATTGCTGCTGGCGGGCTTTACCGGTTCCGAGGTCGTGCTCATTATGCAGCCATGGTGGAGCATGTTGGTTGGTTCCGGGTGGCTTTCGTCCGCCCATTGGCTGGTCATTTACTCGATAGCCATGGTGGTTGCTATCGCGATTTTCCTCTCTGGCTTCAAGGCTGACGAAAATCATATTCACCAATGACCATCCTCATTATCGCAGGGAACACCGGGCGATACTTTTGGTTAATGAACGATCGCGAGAGCCTTATCAAAAAATATGATGTTCCGGTACCGCGCTATACGAGCTATCCGACCGTTCCTTACTGGGACACCAGCTCATTCAGCACGGCAAAGTGGCTGGATGCTTTGAAGCGCTCATTTCATGAGTCGAACGACAGCCGGGGCATAAGTCTTTATATTCACCTTCCGTTTTGCGAAAGCCTGTGCACGTATTGTGCCTGCAACACGCGCATCACGCGGAACCACCAGGTAGAGATTGGCTATATACGATCGCTACTCAAGGAATGGGAGATGTACCGGAAAGTGTTTGGCAGGACTCCGGTGATGAGGGAGCTGCATCTCGGCGGTGGCACGCCCACATTCTTCAGCCCGAGGAATCTGAAGTGGCTCGTCAGCTACCTGCTCGAGGGCGTGATTGTTCACCCTGGTCACGAATTCAGTTTCGAAGGTCATCCAAACAACACGACGGCCGAACATCTGGAAGTGCTGTCGAAACTCGGTTTTCGGCGGGTTAGCTTCGGCGTCCAGGATTTGGATCCGCTTGTTCAACGCGCAATCAATCGCGTTCAGCCTTTTGAGAATCTTCGTAGCGTGACGTTAGCCAGTCGAGATGCCGGCTTCAGCTCGGTGGGATTTGACCTTATTTATGGCCTTCCTTTTCAGACGGTTGACACGGTCACCGCGACGTTCAAGAAGGTGTTGTCGTTGCGACCGGATCGCGTGTCATTTTACAGCTATGCTCACGTGCCGTGGCTTAGGCCTGGTCAACGAGGTTACGAAGACGCTGATCTGCCAACTGATGTCGCGAAGCGCAAGCTCTATGAGACTGGCCGAATGCTACTCAAAGCCGAAGGATACGAGGATATCGGGATGGATCACTTTGCCCTTTCGCATGACAGTCTGTACAAGGCACATCAGAACGGGAAGCTGCACCGCAACTTCATGGGCTACACGACTACTCATACGGATCTACTTATTGGACTTGGCGCTTCCGCCATCAGCGATGCCGGCTATGCATACGCTCAAAACTGGAAGAAGGTTGAAGATTACGCCAACGCGTTGTCGGCCGACAAGCTTCCGGTGTTCAAGGGGCATTTGCAGACCGCCGAGGATAGGCTCGTCAAGAAATGTATAATCGACCTTGCATGTAATGGCGTGATCCGCCAGGAGAACCTGGTGGCGCTTAATGATAAAACATTGCTTGAGACGTTGTTTGCTTTCTGTAATGAAGGGATCCTGCGAGCTAACCTGGACGGATTTCAGCTGACCGATGAAGGACGTGCCTTTTTGAGGAATGTTTGTGCTGCTTTAGACCGGCGGCTGAATACCAACGGAGATCAAACGCGACAAACATTTAGTCTGGCGATGTAGGTATGATTTTTTGGAAATGTGCAGACCCGGATTAAAATGCTGTTCAAGGCTGAATTCTTTTGCGAACCGGTTGAGTAAAATGTGTATTTCGTTTAACTTGATGGCTTCAAAAACTGTGTTTTCTGCGTGCGGCATTCCTGTTAAGCTGGCCGTTATCACGGTACTCCGAAGAGTACCAGTATGATCCAGGTCATAGGTCCAGTTTTCTGTGACAGGTACGTTTACAGCGCCGAAGACAAGTTGAAAAATCAAGTTAAACAAACTGCAAACACTATGAAAAAACTGATGATGTTCATCGCCGTAATCGCACTAGCCGTTTCTTGTGCCCCTGATAAACCCGCTCAATCGGATCAGGCGTCTCCTGACGATATCACGAGTGACGGTAGCGACGCTGTGGCGGCTAACTCTGTTGAAGGCAAAGGGATCGGCGCGGTAAAGCAAGTAACGTTGAACACCCCGCTTGAACAGGAGAGGGTTGGGCGTGGAAAAGCGATTTATGAGATGAAATGCCAGGCTTGCCATCGCCTCGACGATCAGCGCGTTGTTGGCCCGGGGTGGAAAGATGTAACCAAACGAAGAAAACCAGAGTGGATTATGAACATGGTCACGAACGTCGACGTCATGCTTGACCAGGATCCGGAGGCACGCAAACTGCTTGAGCTCTGTCTCACGCGCATGCCAAACCAGAACGTCAGCCTCGGCGACGCCCGTGACGTGCTCGAGTTCATGAGGCAGAACGATGGTGAAAAATAGAACATGTCACTAGTCTAAATAATTTATGAAGAACAAGTTTCTCCTGGGAACGGCAGGCATTATTGCGGCCCTCTCTCTTTACAGTTGCAAACCCAAGGCGCCGGAAGGTGCATCGATGGGCGATGCGGCGACGCGTGTTTACGTGGCTCCTGGCAAATACGACGAGTTTTACAATTTCGTTTCCGGTGGTTTCAATGGGCAGCTTAGCGTTTACGGCGTTCCATCAGGACGGCTTATCAAGATCATACCCGTGTTTTCGGTATTCCCGGAAAACGGGTATGGTTACAGCGAGGAGACCAAACCGATGCTGAACACCTCTCATGGCTTTGTTCCCTGGGATGACCTCCACCACGTCGCTCTCTCGACGACCAACGGCGAGCACGACGGCAGGTGGGTGTTTGTCAACGGAAACAACACGCCTCGTGTCGCGCGGGTCGACTTGCACGCCTTCCGTACTGCGGAGATACTTGAAATTCCGAACAGCGGTGGAAACCACTCCTCGCCGTTCATAACAGAGAATACCGAATACGTGGTGGCCGGAACACGCTTCAGTATTCCTATGAAGAATGCCGATGTGCCGATCAGTTCATATAAAGAAAACTTCAAAGGATCGATCAGCTTCATCAAAGTGGACCAGTCCACCGGTGCAATGAGTATTGCCTTTCAGCTGCGGACACCGGGCTTTAACTTCGACCTGAGCCGCGCAGGGAAAGGCCCCTCGCACGACTGGTTCTTCTTCTCAACGTACAACACGGAGTTAGCCTACACACTGCTTGAAGTCAACGCGTCTCAACGCGACAAAGACTTTATCATGGCCGTTAACTGGAAAATGGCCGAGGACTTGATCGCTCAGGGCAAAGGAGTTACTGAAAAAGTGAACTACGCGCACAACACCTACGATGAGAAAACGCACAATGCAACATCAACGAATTTGACGGAAGTGAAGGTGCTCGACATCAAGAACTTCCCCGGTATGGTGTATTTCATTCCCTGTCCAAAGTCTCCTCACGGAACAGACGTCGACCCTACCGGCGAGTATATAGTGGGAAGTGGCAAACTTGCCGCCACTATGCCGGTGTTCTCTTTCACTAAATTCCAAAATGCCATCGCAAATAAGGAATTCGAAGGCGACTTTGACGGGATTCCGGTAATGAAGTATGAATCCGTCTTACATGGTGAAGTACAGAAGCCCGGTCTGGGACCTCTTCACACCGAGTTTGACAATGATGGAAACGCCTATACCTCCATGTTTGTATCGTCTGAAATCGTCAAGTGGAATGTCAAGACCCTGCAGATCATCGACAGGGTTCCGACGTACTACTCGATCGGACACTTGAGCGTAATGGGTGGACCGACGCGTAAGCCCTATGGCAAATACATGATTGCCTACAACAAGATTACAAAAGACCGGTATCTGCCAACCGGACCGGAACTGGCACAGGCGGCTCAGCTCTATGATATCTCCGGCGAGAAGATGCGGTTGTTGCTCGACTTTCCGACCGTGGGCGAGCCCCACTATGCGGAGGCCATGCCAGCAAGCATGATCCAACAGCAGTCGACAAAATTCTACCGGCTGGAGGAGAACGATCACCCTTATGCGGCAAAAGGCGAGGGTCAGACTCGTGTGGAGCGCAAAGGCAAGGAAGTTCACGTGTCCATGACGGCTATACGATCTCACCTGACACCCGATAATATTGAAGGCGTGAATGTCGGAGATGAAGTGTACTTCCACGTCACTAACCTGGAGCAGGATTGGGATGTTCCCCATGGATTTGCAATCAAAGGCGCGAACAACGCAGAGATCCTGATTATGCCGGGTGAAACGCAAACGCTCAAGTGGATTCCCAAGGCTCCCGGAGTAGTTCCATTCTATTGCACGGACTTTTGCTCGGCCCTGCACCAGGAAATGTCGGGTTACATTCGGATCTCCGCTGCAGGAACAAAGACGCCGCTAAAATTCTCGACGGGCAAGATAGAACCTGAAGCCGGTGGAACTGGCGCAGGCCATTAAGTCATATTGTTTGCAGGTTTGAATGGTCCTCACCTCAATTATTCCGGAAGAAACGGACGGATAGTGAGGATGAGGCCATTCTTATAAAAAAACTATTATGCAAAAGCTCACACCCCTAACAAGAATTCTGGTCTCGGTTTCGGCACTTGCGCTTGTGTTGGCCTTCTTCGTCCCACTCTGGCAGATACTCATGTGGGCCCCCCAATATCCCGAAGGGCTGGCGATGAAGATCTGGATCAACAACATAACAGGGGATGTGAAAATCATTAGCGCACTCAATCACTACATCGGGATGAAACATATCGAAGTGAGTATGTTTCCCGAATTTGAATTTATGGGATACATCGTCGGCACGGTGATTGGTGTTGGCCTGCTCGTGGCCATCCTGAACCGTCGCCTTTTCCTTTGGATCTATACCGTCATCCTGGTTGCCTGTGGCGCAGCTGCCTTGATCGACTTTTATATTTGGGGATATAAATACGGGCATGAGCTTGATCCTAACGCCGCCATCGTGGTGCCTGGAATGGCGTATCAACCTCCTCTCATCGGCACTAAACAATTACTTAACTTTACCGCGTTCTCGGGGCCGGATATCGGCGGATGGGTGTTCGTCGTTTCGGGTCTCCTGGTAATTGGTTCGTTAGGATTTGAGATTTATAGATCGCGCAAGAAATGATGAGATTATTGATTCCTGTTGTCCTCATATTGACTTTAATTTCCTGCCAGGTTGAGCCCGAACCACTTCGTTACGGGGAGGATGCTTGTCATCACTGCAAGATGACGCTCGTGGACAAGAAATTCGGCGCCGAACTTGTGACCCGTAAGGGCAAAGTGTACAAGTTCGACGACATCAACTGCATGATCCAATTCTATAGTTCGGACGATCGTCCGGACAAGTACGCCTATAAATTGGTTGTTGATTTCTCGCGACCGGGCACGTTGATAAATGCCGCCGACGCGTTTTACCTCAAATCCCCGGCGATCAAGAGTCCGATGGCGAGCCAGGTTGCCGCTTTTGAAAGCCAACAAAGCCTCAATGCAGTGAAGGATGAGTGGAACGGAATTTACCTGGTGTGGGGTGAGCTGGTTACGCAATTCAAATGACAAGGGCCGCTGTACTTTTATTCACGGTTTTGATATCTGCCGGTGCGATGTCCCAGCCACTGGT
>CAZLWX010000054.1:0-24647 GCA_964563295.1 uncultured Roseivirgaceae bacterium
CGTGTAATACTCTTCTCCATTTTGGCTGCCTTGGGTGAGGGCGTTCTCGATATCGTTGCCTTTATCATGGATAATCGGGTACGGAACTTCTTCGGCATCGACCTTTTGCTTTAGCAGATCGAGTAAGCCGTCTTTGGAGTAAAACTTCCGGCCGTTATAGTTTATAGTGAGACCCGCGTTGAGGAACGCGTAGTTCCACATCAGATCATCGAGGTATTCGAAGATGAAATGGTAGTGCTTGAACATCGAGTCATCGGGTTCAAAGACTACCAGTGTTCCGTTCTTTTCATTGGTTTTCGACTGCCGGGGATCGCTGGTTAGAATTCCTTTCTTGAATTCCGCCATTTTCGACATGCCGTCGCGGAAAGCCTGGACCTTGAAGTAGCGCGACAAAGCATTAACCGCTTTCGTACCCACACCATTCAATCCGACGGATTTCTGAAAGGCTCCAGTGTCATACTTGGCTCCCGTGTTGATCTTAGACACCACATCAACGACTTTTCCGAGTGGTATACCTCGCCCATAGTCGCGCACCATCACCCGGGTGTCCGTGATCGTTATGTCGATGGTCTTGCCATAGCCCATCATATGTTCGTCGATGCAGTTGTCGACGACCTCCTTGACCAGGACATAAATGCCGTCATCCTTGGAAGAGCCATCTCCCAATTTGCCGATGTACATTCCGGGACGCAGCCGTATATGTTCCCGCCAGTCGAGCGACTTAATGCTGGATTCAGTGTAATCCAATGAAGGAGCAGATGGTTGTGATTTTGCCATAATCAGGATTGAAACAACCGGACGAACAGTCTAAAAAATCCAAAGTTGTAGTTCAAAAAATGCGAATTAGCACTAATAACGCGATTTTCAGCTGCACTACAAGGAATACAACACGAATTGGCGCTACAAAATTTCGTCAACCTGATAACAATAACAGATTGATTTACAATCGATAGTTCTCTACCAATCAAACTACCTGTTTAACAAAATATTTTTGATACAACAAGTAAAATGGCCACGCAATGGCCCAGGCGAGCACCAATGCAATACTGCCGTAAATGATTATGCCGATCCGGCTGAAGTCAAAATGTTCAGTGCTGTTGTACACGCCAATCAGGTTCATGGCGATAATGGAGAAGATATTGATGGTGATCACCAGTCCATGGAACCAGGCTCTAAACGCGAGTTCTTTCGGCGCGAGCTTGCCAATAACATAGACCAGCAGGTTGACCATGGCAAATGCGGCAACCAGGGTGTAGAACAAAGCTTCCGGGCATATGCCGACCGCGGGGGTGGCATCGTCGTGTTTGTTGTGTTCTCCCCCCCAACCCGCGTATCAATAACGAAATGTTGCCAATAGGGCCAGAACAGAAAGAAACCAAACGACCCTGAAAATCTTTAACCCCATGTTCTTAAATTTGATGCAAGTTAACGGAAAAGCGTCGTGAACGTAAATCCCATTGTACTGTCGATACCGATTTTTTTCCTGCTGATCGGAATTGAACTGCTGGTAGAACGGTTCACTCATCAAAAATTGTATCGTTTACCAGATGCCATCGCCAACCTGAGCTGTGGCATAACTTCTCAGCTGTCCGGACTATTCCTGAAGATCTTTGCAATCGGGATCTACCAATACCTGTACGAACATTTTGCATTATTCACATTAGAAAAGAACTGGCTTTATTGGCTTGCGCTGATATTGCTGGTCGACCTGGCGTATTATTGGGCGCACCGCATGAGCCATGAGATTAATCTCTTTTGGGGCGGCCACGTTGTCCACCATCAAAGCGAGGACTACAATCTCTCGGTGGCGTTGAGGCAAAGTTCACTGCAGGTGATTTGGACTTTTGGGTTCAGTCTTCCTGTTGCCTTCCTGGGCTTTGAGACGTTCGACTTTGCGTTGATCTCGGCTTTCAACACGCTGTACCAGTTCTGGATCCACACGGAAACCATAAACAAGCTGCCGCGCTGGATTGAATTTGTTTTCAACACCCCCTCCCACCACCGCGTTCACCACGGGCGTGATCCCAAGTACATTGACAAGAACCACGCGGGTTCGCTCATTATTTGGGATCGAATGTTCGGCACATTTCAGGCAGAAGAAGAGCGGCCGACGTATGGCATCACCAAGCCCATTCGAAGCTGGAATGCGGTTTGGGCGAACTTCAGTCATTATGCCGAGATGGGCAAGGATCTGAAGCGCATTTCAAAATGGAGCGACAAGATCAAGTACCTGTTCATGAAACCAGGCTGGCTACCCGATTACCTGGGCGGCTACCGCGGCGCTCCCGATGTCGACCGGTCTGAATATCAGAAATACGATACTCCGTCGCCGGTCGCGCTCAACTGGTACGTGCTGTTCCAATACGTGGTGGTGCTTGTCGGGACTTCCCTTTTTCTCTTCAACGCGTCGCAGTTCTCCCTGGGACAGAAAATTTTTGTTACCCTTTTGATTTCAATTACGGTTGTCAATTGCGGAGTGTTGTTTGAGCAGCGTGCGTGGGTCAGGTGGTCCGAGTGGGCGCGTATTGTGGCGTATCCGGTGATATTGAGTATTGCCACTTATTGGAATGGGTGGCCAATCATGTTGCACGTGGTGAGCGCAGCGTATTTTATCATTTCGTTTGCCTGGTTTTACTCGTTACAAAGATCGCATGCGCAGGTTGGGATGGCATAGTTTGACCTTGACGCTGATCTTGATGTCATGCGCCCGTGAACTCCCGGTTCTCGAAGGCGTCGACTTAATTACCTGGCGCGCAGACAAGAATGGTTGTGAGGGAAAGCGGATCGGAATGAGAGCGTCTATGGATCATGAGAAAGAGAAACTACTTGGCCTCAACGAAATGCAGATTATTGACCTGTTGGGCAAGCCGGACCGCAACGAGTTATTCAAGCGCAACCAAAAGTTTTACTATTACTATTTCGAACCTGCGGGAACGTGCGCCAGCCCCGGGGTCGCCGACCCAACGAAGCTGACCATCCGTTTCAATGCAACCGGGTTGGCCAAAGTGGTACTGATCGACTAACACCTATCCTGTTGTTTTATCATTCATTTTGTCACCAGCAGTTAAGGGCTATCTTTGCGCTATGAAGAAGGTTGCTGTAATCGGTTCAGGAACAATGGGCAACGGAATCGCCCATGTCTTTGCCGCGAATAACTACAAAGTATCGTTGATCGATGTTTCGCCTGAGGCGTTGAAAAAGGCGATGTCGACCATTGAAAAAAATCTCGAGCGCCAGTTGGCCAAGGAACTGATCACCGCCGAGACGAAGGAAACGGCGCTCGCCAACATTACCACTTATAACGAAGTGCGCGCCGGCGTGCACGAGGCGGGCCTCGTGGTCGAGGCCGCTACAGAAAACACCGAACTTAAGCTGAATATCTTCCGGGAACTGGATCGTTCGTGTTCTCCTGACGCCATTCTCGCTTCGAATACGTCATCCATCTCCATAACACAAATTGCATCCGTGACTGCTCGCCCCGACAAGGTAATCGGGATGCATTTTATGAATCCCGTTCCTGTCATGAAGCTTGTTGAAGTCATTCGCGGATACAGCACGTCCGATGGCGTGACACAACAGATCATGGGGTTGTCCAGAAAACTCGGAAAGATTCCCGTCGAGGTGAATGATTATCCAGGATTTGTCGCCAACCGTATTCTCATGCCCATGATCAACGAGGCTATCTACGCTTTGTACGAAGGTGTGGGTGGTGTTGCCGAGATCGATACCGTCATGAAGCTCGGAATGGCGCACCCCATGGGCCCGCTCCAGCTGGCCGATTTCATAGGTCTGGATGTCTGTCTATCGATCCTTCGGGTGCTCCACTCGGGGTTCGGCAATCCGAAGTATGCGCCGTGCCCGTTGCTGATCAACATGGTTCAGGCGGGTCACACCGGGGTCAAGTCCGGCCGCGGGTTCTACACCTATTCCGCGGGCAGCAAAGACCTGGTGGTCTCCGACCGGTTTGCGCGAGCAGCGTCAGGTGCGGGGGCTTGACTTCAGAAGATCCCGGATTTCGGCCAGCAGCTTGATATCGGCCGGCACTTCAGCCACTTCTGCAGGTTTGGCTTCTTCCTTGCGCTTAAGCTTGTTTATTCCTTTCACGAAAAGAAAGATGACGAACGCGATGATCAGGAAGTCAACCGTCACAGACAGGAAAGATCCGATCTTGATTCCCGGGCCGATTTCAATCGTGCGCCAGTCGCCCTGTGGGATAACCGGGTTAAGCAGGGGCATGATGATGTCGTTCACAATCGAATTAATGATCTTGCCGAATGCGGCGCCAATGATTACTCCCACGGCGAGGTCGATGACGTTGCCCCGCATAGCGAACTCTTTGAATTCCCGTAGCATAATGCAGTTTGTTTTCTGATAAGGTAAGAAACTTACCGGGCTTTTCCATCCGGAGTCGGCGAGTCCGTGCCATCAAACGCCGGGGAGCACTAGCGGACGATGTTCAGTGGGTTTCGTAATCCTGAGTAGTCGGTCAGTTCGACACCCGCGCTTCCGATAAACATTTCAGCTTCGATTTTTACGGGGACGCGATTCTTGTCGTCTGAAAAATAAGCTGTGATGGAATCCTCGCCCTCAAACAGTTTGTTACTCGGCATTACCGGTTTGAAGACCAGGCAGCGGACCTTGCCGAATTTCGTCCGAACTTCCTTCCTACCCTTGTAGACGACCTTCAGATTATAGAACTCATCTTCAAAGAAACCTTTTATCGACACCGTGTCGTTGACGTAAACCGATGACAGGTCCATTGTACGCATCAGCAGGAAGCCGCCAACCATATCGCGTACATGGGCGGGCGCATCATAGACCTTGGGCTCACCCCATTCGCCGGTTTTCTTATCGGCTACTTTAACGGAGATCTTGCGGTTGTGATGGTCAAAGTAGGTCTGCTCGTCCTTCCGGTAGTTTCCCTCCCGTATCCGCCGGTAGAACATCTGCGGCAACAGCGATGATGTGTCGATGTATGCGCCGAACTGGTCATTGACATCAGCCACCCAATCGACAAGGCCTACCGTCCTGGCCAGGATGTCTACCTTAAAGCAATCGCGTTTGTTGAGTCTGAAGTAGTTATCATGGATGCTGGCGGTGCCACGTCCGACCGTGAAGATGCCATAGGTCATCTTGAAATGAAGGACCTCTCCCCTCTTGAAACTTTCATTGACCACCGGAGGATAGACGTCATTGTTGACAGCCGAAAATCCGGCAATCGCCAAAATACACACCAGCGGGATCGCTATTCTCTTCTTCATGTATCAAAAATGCCCAAAATCAGGGTTGTAGCCGTGACAAATTTAGTCAAACAGCATTAACACGGTATTAAAATCCAAAGATGTGCCAATCATTTAGGTAATAATCCCGCGAATACTGTAAAACATTACACGGCTACGCTGTTCTCGCGCAACGCGTCATTCAACGATGTCTTCTTGTCGGTGCTTTCCTTTCGTTTTCCGATGATCAGGGCGCAAGGGACCTGGAATTCACCCGCTGGAAATGTCTTCGTGAATGAGCCCGGTATCACAACGGAACGGTCGGGCACATAGCCAGTGTATTCCCTCGGCTCCTTGCCCGTTACGTCGATGATCTTTGAACTTCCTGTAAGGACTACATTCGCACCGAGCACAGCTTCCCTTCCGACGCGGACCCCCTCAACGATGATGCACCGTGAACCGATAAATGCATTATCCTCAATGATCACCGGAGCGGCCTGCACGGGTTCAAGCACGCCGCCGATCCCAACACCTCCGCTGAGGTGGACATTTCGTCCAATCTGGGCGCAACTGCCAACGGTTGCCCAGGTGTCGACCATAGTTCCCTCGTCAACATAGGCTCCGATGTTGATGTAGGACGGCATCATAATCACACCCGGTGAAACAAAGGAACCGTAGCGGGCCACCGCATGCGGCACAACCCGGACACCCAGTTGCTTGTAATTCTTCTTCAGAGCGATCTTATCGTGAAACTCGAACGGTCCAACCTCGACGGTCTCCATCGGCTGAATTGGAAAGTAAAGGATGACAGCCTTCTTGATCCACTCGTTGACTTGCCACCCGGAGCCGTCGGGCCTGGGTTCTGCCACGCGGAGTCTTCCCTTGTCAAGGGCCTCGACCACCGAGCGAATGGCCGATTTGACTTCAGGCTTCTGGATTTCGGCCCGGTCGTCCCAGGCCGATTCAATGATCTGACGCTGTTCCATAAATTCACCTATTTTGCATTCTGGTCACGATCGGCCGACTCTCCACTCTTCTCCGTCGGACCACTTTATTCGGGACCAGAAAAAGCAATATTAAGAGATTAGGTGAAATTGCGCACGGTGGTGGGCTCATTGTCAAAAAGAAAGATCGTCATCGCCTCGTTGCTCAAACCCGTCGATGACACCCGAATGACCGAAAAGGTAGGGATGTCGCTGCAACGCACCAGTCGATTCGAAGTGCATATCATCGGTTTCCCGGGCGACACAAACCCGTTTTCAGACCTAATCTTTCACTCTCTACCACGGTTCGGCAGATTGAGCGTGAAACGATTCCTCGCCCCCTTCACGGTACTCCGTCGTGTGCTGAGGATCAAACCGAATGTGTTTGTAATCACCACCCATGAGCTGTTGATCACGGCGGTGATCGCGAAAATATTCACGGGGGTCAAAGTCGTCTACGATGTCCAGGAAAACTATTATCGAAACATCCGGCATACGGACACATTTCCCGCATTGACCAGGGTTTTTTTATCGGCGTGGGTTAGATTGAAAGAGATCACCACTGCGGTGGTAGTCAATCACTTTCTCCTTGCGGAAAAAGCTTACGCAAAAGAGTTTTCATTTCACCGTGGCCGATACACCATTGTTGAGAATAAGGTCCTGCGACCTGATGGCGTTTTGCGCTACCGACAGCCTCCATTGACCAGGTTGGTCTTCAGTGGGACAATGGCCGAGAGCACCGGGGTCTTTACGGCCATTGAGGTTGCTGTAAAATTGCACGCACTGGATAAGAGCATGTCGCTTCTGCTTATCGGCCATTGCCCTCGAAACGACGTCCTGGAAAAAATGAAGAGCACCATCGACCCCTACCCATTCATTCGGCTGGTCGCCGGCAGTCAACCAACCCCTCACTGGCAGATTCTGCAGGCGATCCAGAATGCTGATGTGGGTATCATAGCTTATTCAGACAACCCGTCAACGAGGAACTTGATGCCGACCAAGCTCTACGAGTACATGGGCTATCGGTTGCCGATCCTGCTTATTCGAAATATGATGTGGGAGGCAGCCTGCGAGGCTTCGCAGGCTGCAATAGTTTTCGATCCGGAGCGGTTCAGCGCCACCGGAGTGTTGAATGCTTTCAGACAGCATTCTTTTTACACTGAAATACCTAAGGATGTTTTTTGGGAAAGCGAAGAAGGGAAATTGCTGGAATGCTTTGACAAGCTTGCGGGGTGATGATTGCCCCCGCGCATTCGTCACTGTTGATTCAGTTCCACCGCTACGACCACCGTTTCGGCTTTTGATTCGAATTGAATTATATCGGGCGCCCATTTGAAAAGCTTCGGGTCGGGTGGCGAAGGCAGCTCCCCTTTCAGCAATCGTCGAACCCTGTGCTGAAGCATGTCTTCGTTGGCTGAGAATACGAAGTACAGGATATTTTTTCCGGCAGGTTCCGTCAACGTATACGCATTGGCCTGGTCGGGCAGCATGAGTGAACGTGCGAAGAAAGTATTGGTGACCGAGTCGGCCGGAAAAAGCAAACCACTCTGACCAGCTGCGTCGACGGCAATTGCCGAGCAAAAAATTCCGTTCCTGGTCTGAATGGAGAGCTTGAAAGGATCACCAGTCCGGCACACGTTGCGGATGGTGTAAGTGGCTGGGCCGGTCTTCGAGACTGGCATGGTGTCGCCGTGTCCATCGAGGAATAAGACCGACGCCTCGAGCGGGATCCCCGGCGCGAGAAGTTGGAACGCGTAGAGCGTGTGGCGCGCAAAGGCATCGTAGGTTATCCACGTGGTTCCCTCATTCCCCCAGCGAGTTCCCCAACTGTTGACCATTTCAAATGCGCCACCGAACTTGTTGTCGTCGTAGCTCAGTACGCACAAGGAGTGGCCGCCGTAGGTAGTCAGTGGTTCTAGCTCACGCGGTTGCCAGAACTCGGCGGCAAGCTGAAACGAGGGCGGGCAAATCATGCCGATGACGACGGGGAAGCCCGAGCGTAGCGCTTTCTTCATGGCGTGGATCTTCGTCTCGGAAGGGTCATAGCTGTTGAAAAGACGGACGAAGCCCGGCAGCTTATGATCGGCAGCCAGGCGCGACATTTCCACAGACAAGCTGTCGGTACAGAACTCGGGATAGTCGGCAAACGTCGGCGCTCCCAGTGACTGGAACGAGCGCAGCATGTCGATGAGGCTGATGGGTTCGAGGCACCCTGGCTTGGTTTGTACGCTGCGGTAACCAAATGCCGGCGCGAGGGTAAAGCTCGTGGGATCGACTTCACCACCTTCCCTACGAGCCTCCAGGATCGCATGGCCATACCACAGCACACTCCAGGCAACGGCGGTGTTACTGGACACCTGGTTTACAACGCGGGGAAGAAACGCTTTCAGGGAAGCGCTGGTCGGGACGTTTTCCACTTTGCCGTAGTGTGGTGGCAAAGGCAGGCTGTTGTATCGGTCATCCTCGAACACCAGCCCGCGCAGGTGTTCCTGAGCATGGGTGGTGAGAAAAAGGAATAGCCCCGCGATGATCAGCAGGGCTCTTGTCTTATTGGGGTTTGCGCACAAAGATAAATTCGCTGCCAGGTTCATTGTCGCCAAAGGTTCCATAGCGCGGGACCTGCTTACCGGCCTCCACGAACGAGTTGATCATGGAGCTGGTCAACACGCGAAGCCGGCCTCCACCGCTACGAAGAGCTTCCAAAAATCGAGCCGCAAACGGCGAGTTTTTTCCGGGCCTTCCATCCGACACGTATTCCTTTCCGCCAGACGTGAGATAGATCCTCGATTTATATTGCAGTTTACGCTTGATCAGATCCTGCTGCACTTCCACGCTGAACCCCAGGTCAAGCTCGTCGTCGGCACCACGCTTGGCGACAGCCTGATCAAAGGTCCCTCCAAAACAAGCATCCATAGCCAGGAAAATATGACGGCATGGGTTGTTGTCGATTCGGGTGCGGAGGTCCGAGAACGATATATAAGTTTCGTGGTTTTCATCAGCCACTTTGGAGTCGCGAGCTACGATATAACCGTCCTTGATCACTTCGTCAAACTTGCCGTGTCCCGCGATGAAGATGAATAACTGGTCGTCGGGCAAGTAATTTTTTGTGTTGTATTCCCTGAGTTTGGTCAGGAAGTGTGACTTGGTGGGGTCCTTTACAAGCTCCACCTTGTAGCCGTACAGTTCCTCCAGGTCCTTCTTAATGGCCTCAGCGTCAAATACCGGGTTAACCAGGTCACCCCATTCGTCGTATTCGTTGGTGGCAAACAAAAGGGCATAGTCAGTACGCGGCGCCAGCGTTGATACGATGCTGGACTTGACATTAATCATTCGGGATTCGGTCGTGATCTGTCCGCTTTCGTTTTCGGCAGTTATCTTGATCTCGTTCGGACCTTCCGACAAATCAAGCTCCTGCTCGATAAACGAATCAAACTTACTGGCTTCAGTAGAGGTAACGCCAATGCCGCGGTGAGAGACCGGTTCGATGCCGTTGACCAGTAAGGTAACATTCCGGAGCTTGATCCTGGAGTTGACGCCGGCTTTTATCGTCATTTTTCTGACCGTCGCCGAGCTGGAAGCCACATCCGGAGATATCCAGATGATTACCGGTTTGGTGTTGTTATCAGCAACGACTTCGATTGGCTTGGGGGCTTCCACAACATTGCCTACATCGATCGCGACGGGGTTGCTGCGCTTCTTAAATTCCTGAGCCAGGAGGGCCACAGGCATGAGCATGAAAAGCAAAAACAGTGAGCGTTTCGTTTTCATAATTGTTGGTTGGTTAATTCTGTAATACCATCCGTTGTTGAGCCGAAGCCGCCCCTGCCTTTATCCGGGCAATGTATACGCCCCCGGCATTATCATAGTCTGAATTCCTGTAAGACACCTCATGGTAACCTGCGTCCAGTATCCCCTCAAACACCCTTTCGGATTTCCTGCCTGTAACGTCCAGCACCTCGATGGTGACTGGCCCGGCCTCAGGCAGGCTAAAACAGAAGGTAGCTTCATCACGAACCGGGTTAGGAAGTATATGGTGGAAAACCAGTGAGTTTACCCCGGTATTCTCTTTCAGGAATTTCGAATCGCCAAACAGGATCCTGAAATTCCCGGAAGCATACCTGTCAAACTTGTACAGGGACTGGACTCTCATGTCGATACCCAGTTGCAGGTTTACATCCCACAATATTAACGATTTTTCGTTATTCCCGAAATAGCTGTTATCCCAGGAAATGGTGATAAACCGTTCTTCGCTGCTCGATGCGATCGAGAACTCCCAGATATTGGATTCACCAGTGGCTACCACGTCGCGGGTAAAGTTAAAGCCGTGCAGTTCCTTGTCGTGGTTCAGCTCAAGGAATTCATTAAAGCGCGGAAGGCTCATACCATCATAACGATCATAGCCAGCGCTGGCGTCAGACCTCATGCCAACGCCGGATAGAACATTCGTCAGATCGCCTTGTTCAACCACGAGGTCTACGTCCCAATTAGGCTGATCAATGGGGTTTCTCAATTTTTCAATATCCGCGACACGACCACCCGATGGGTTCCTGGTGGGAAATACCAGTTCAGTCGCGTCCTCCATGAAAATAAATCCACCTTCAAACCTGTCCAGCAGTGTCGAAGAAAAACCCGACCCGTTGAAACGGATTATTGAAGTGGGCACACCGGGGTTGGCATCAGCGACTTCGGACCAGGCAATATCAAAATTATAGGGGTTGCCGATCTGGTTCCATCCTTCCGTTAGAGGAATAGTGAAAGGTGCGGCGGCATAGGCTTCGACCGTTTTGCCCGGCCCGGTATCGATGGTGGTAGGATCCTTAACAATAAGCCAATATCCCCTACCCGGTTCGATCGATGAACCTGATGAAAGTTCCCCCGTGTGTCCATTCTGATATCGAAATACCCTCCATTTCGTATTATCGACCGGACCCACATCATCAACGAAGATACCCGATAGGGACTTGTTCTCCAGGTTGAGGGGAACCGCCACAATTCGATAGTTACTTGGTTGGTTACCGAAACTATTGTAGGGAATGGTTAAGCCCTCGTCAGGATAGTTAATTTTTACCAGCCGCGGGGAGTTTTCCTCATAGGCATTCCCGTAGTAGTCCTCCACATAAAACTGGTATTCGACCCCTAACAGTCCGATCGGCCCCGACAGGAAGAAGGTGTAGTTGCTTCCATCAAAGGTCATTGTTCCTTCATTCATCGTGGGCTCTGACGATGACACGGAGCGGTAGTAAACCAATGCTTTTACAATTGACGACTCATCGTTCACCGATATTTTAAACGTTAGACTTTCTCCTTCCTGAACGGCATCCGGGGTCAGGTTGGTGACCAGGGGATCATTTGCGTCTGGCGAAAGTGTGGAGGCCTGATCGGCAAGACTCTGAGCGGTCAGGTAGGCAATAGAGGAGCCTGATCCGTTGAACGAGTAAATGCGATAGAAGTAAGTCGTTGACTGCGTAAGGCCACTCTCAGTAAATGTAATTGGGTTCGTGCCCGTGTTGCCGACGAAGGCGACGTATTCGTTGTTCTGGAGGAATTCTCCAACCGTGTATTCGATCCCTGGCTGCGGTGTGAATGTTGGGTCGGCGCCCGCCTGACGGATGGCCAAATAACCGGTTGGACTGGGGGTTTCACCGGACGGTTCGAACGAAATAGTAAAACCGTCCAGGGTTTCACCTTCAACGGTAAAGTTTGTCGGCGCATTCGAGGGCGGGTTGGCAAATTGAGTGGTAGTAGCCGAGGCACTAATGAATCCACCGTCGGTGTAGTAGTTCGTTGTGGCTTCAATGCCATCGCGCCACGCGAAGGGCACCAGCACGTAATTGTACGCCACCAACGGGGTCAGCTCTGAGTCGAAGTAGCTGGTTGCGGTGGCATCGTTGACAAATGACACGATCGTGATGTCAGGCGGAAGAGACAGACCCATAGTCCCATCTTCAACGCCGGTGAGGTCAGGGAAAATGGAACCCTCGCCACGCAGGATCAGGTATCCGCTGGCCGAGATATCGGAGGCCGGCGAGAAGTTCAGGGTAATGGCTGTTCCCGCAGCTGTCGCTGTGAATATAGACGGAATGCCAGTGGGTTCGGTTGACAGTGTGTAGAAGGAAGCAGTATTCCCGTTCAGTTCCGTGAGAAATTTCGCGTCCGGCGTCGTTAATCCCGTATAACCAGCGAGGTCGTTATAATCGAACACAGCGACGTGGTATTCGGTTTCAGGCTCAAGTCCAAGAGTTGTCACGCCCGTCCAATCAACTTCGCCCAGAGCGACGACCTGATTACCGTTGCCGAGATCGCTGCCTGTTCCAAAAACGTTGTCCGTTGTGGGAGCCTGGTAAACGGCCCCATCCTGAGGTACATTGTCGACAGGCGCTTCCTGCTTCATCACCGACATGTGCTTGTTCCCATCGCCGGGAGTGAAACCAAACTCAACGCTGGTGGACGTGCGATAACCGATTTGCACCGCAGAAGCCTGCACGGTCGGCGCGGCGATCGTCGAGTTGTTGCGGTAGATACCTATCGATCCTGCGTCATTCGCCACGACAATGTCCGGTCTACCATCGCCATCGATGTCGCCGATTGCTACGTCTTCACGCGTATCTGCGTCGTTCAATATTACGGTAGAAAAATAGCTACCATCGAAGGTACCTGTCCCCTTGTTGAGCAAGATCAGCGGAGCGCCGGTTACCGCGTCGAGAAACCCATCGCCATTGATATCACCTATCGCGACCGCAACATCATAACCTTGCGTGCCAAACTGTACCGGGAAGTTAAACGTTCCACCAAAATTCTTGGCCATCGACAACTGCGCATTGACAGGGTTGGTGAATACGATGTCGGTGAGGCCATCACCATCCATATCACCTAGCCCTATATGCAAAGGAGGCAAACTGGACGGAGCACCTCCAATTCCAAAGTTACCAGACTGAATTGCTCCGGGATTGCTGCCATTGATAAAGATCGTTAGGTTGTTGCTCTGGTTGTTAACAACGGCAATGTCCGGCCGGGAATCGCCTTGCAGGTCTCCGATCTGGACATCGGTTGGAAAGGTTCCCGTTCCAATATCAACGCGGGAACCAAACGAGTTCGGAGTGATCGATCCAGGGATTGACCGATTCTTGAGAATGGTCATTGAAGAACTTCCGCCATTGGTGACCACCAGGTCTTGCTTTCCATCGCCGTCGATGTCGCGAATATCCACGGCATTCGGAGCAGCCCCGACTGCAAAATTGACGCGTGGAGCAAAACTTCGCGAGCCCATGTTCCGGTATACCGACACCAGGTCTTCGTTTTGGCTGACAACGACGATATCGGGCCTCCCGTCTCCATCCAGGTCGCCGGTACGCACCGCAACAGGGTTTAATGGTACATTGGGTACATGGTGTTCCGGAATGCTGATTGTACCGGGTGAAGATTCATTGTACAAGATGCGCAACTCGGAGGCGAGCGGACTTACAGCGACGATATCGGTATATCCGTTCTGGTCGAAGTCAGCCAACGCGATACTGGCAGGGGCTCCGAATGAAATTTGATTGATGGCATCGAACGAACTGGCATCCATCGTTCCGCTGGAAACATAGGTGATGATAAATGGTTTAGCGGAAGCCGCCGTGAGTCCGCGTGTGGTGACTGTAATGGGCTCGAACGTTGCCCCAATCGGCACCTGAACTTCCAACTGGTCTGAGGCAGCGGAGCTAACCAATGCCTGCGCAGCTCCAAAGAATACGATGTTGCCCTCGGGATTCGGGTCGAAATTGCTTCCGAGTATGGTCACATAAGAGCCGACGGGACCGCTCTTAGGCGAAACTGATGAAATGACAGGCACCGAAGCGAAATCAAGCTCATTTGGTCCGAACTTGATCATGAAAATATCCGGCGCTGGTGTGAACGGAATCAGTGTTGTCGAAGAATTATTCGGGTCGACCTGAGCTTCTGCCCCAAAGGTTCCCGTGATCACAACTTCATCGTTCGGCGTAATGGCCAGGTCCGCCGAATAGTCGTTGCCATTACCCCCAATCACTCCGGCCCACCGGAGGAATCCATCGGTTGAATACTTATACAGGGCAACGTCGCGGCCGCCATTCTGACTGAGGCTATAGTTTCCGGAGTTTCCATCCCCATTAATGGTCGACTCAAAATCACCGAGGAGATAAACGCTTCCTAGCCCATCAGCCTTGACACGGATACCGTAGGCCGCGGCATTGGCATTCATCGATTTAACCCATAATAGCGACCCTGTCACGTCATACTTTGCCAGGAATGTCTCGTCCAGGGAACCGCTATTGGAGGTAAGGAAATTGATGCCGGGACCACCGTCGAAGTCGGCGTGATTGTTATACGTTCCGGTGAGGTACACCGAGCCGTCCAGGTCAGTTGTTACTCCTTCACCAAAATCGTTGTTAGGACCTCCCAGGATATTGACCCACTGCAAGTTTCCATTGTTGTCGTACTTGACGGCAAAGATGTCGGCATTGCCGTGAGTCTGGTGCGGGACGCCTTCGACGAACACATCCGTACTGAAGACCTGTCCGGCGATAATGACGTTGCCTCCGGAAGCGGCGTCAACAGCAACATCCCGAACATAATCGTCATCGGTGCCACCGACCTGACGCAGCCAGACCAGGGCGCCATTCGCCGGCTCATACTTAGCGACATAGATGTCGCGCCCTCCGCGCGATGTAAGGTTCTCTCCACCGAAGGAAGGATTAAAGAATGCGTTGCCCTGGAACTCACCGGTCACATACATGTAGCCATCGCCATCCACTTCAAGTCCGTTCCGCAGTCCTTCATCATCATCGTATGGGCCACCAAAGCTTTGAGACCATTGAAAATTTCCGGTAGCATCATATTTCGCCAGAAAAATATCGACACCGCCATTACTTCCTCGTGAGACGTAGCCGGCCAGGTCGATGTCATAGAAATTAACATCGCCAACAAACTTACCCAGCACATACACGTTGCCAGCATTGTCAACGTCAATGCCCTCTCCCACGGCAAAACTATTGGACGGAATGCTCTGCACCCATTGCAGATCGCCTGCAGGCGAATATTTCGCAAGGAAACCGTGATAGGCTCCCGAGATCTTGGGGGCCGTTGTGGTGAAGTTCGGGTCTGTATTAAAGTCGGTAGCGGGATCTTCAAAATATCCGGTCAGGTATACCGACCCGTCGGGGCCCACTGCGATCTCACCAGCGCCTTTGGCGAGGTCACCGCCGATCTGTTTAGCCCAGTGGAAGTAGGTATTGTGTAGCGGTGTCCCAGAGCGTTGGTAAAGGGTCACTGTCAATGGCTCCGTGTCCGTATAGTAGTTGACGGCGTTGTAGCCGCCGTTGAACGAATAGACACTAAAGGTTTCGGCCCCACCGTTTTCGAAAAGTCCGGAAGCATTAAAGAACGGTTGCTTTCCGGAATAAACTACTACAGCACCATCGTCGAGCACCCAACCTACAGGATAGGCGACGCCGTCTACGGGAACCTCAGTTGAAGCGGTCTCACCACTCTTGCGAATGACGATGTATCCATCGGGATTGCTGGCTGCCGTTGTAAACCGTCCGAACGCCGTGGAACTTGTGACTTCCGAAAAATACAAGCCTGTCGGTTGATCCGTCGGCTCGTTCACGACATTGAGGTTGCGGAAGACCCACACGCTTGGATTGTTCTCGTCGTTCACGACCAGGTCTGGTCTTGTGTCGCCATCCAGGTCACTGAAACTTACGTGTAGTGGTCTCGATGATCCCGAGACGGGAATCTCCACTTGCGTAGGAAACGATGATCCATTGATGACGCCTGGAGTGCACGCATTCTTGTAAATGGTCAGTTTACCAAGGTCAATGTTGGCGCTGATGATGTCGGGTTTGCTATCTCCATCCACGTCGGCCACAAAAGCATTCCATATGTTTGGAGAAGGGATTACCGGAAATGAGGCGTCAAAATTGATGGGTCCTCCAAAGTCACCGACATTCTTCAGGATATTGATTTCAGATTCGCCGCTAATAATGGCATCGAGTCGCTGATCATTATCGAGGTCGCTTAAAACCACGCCGACATAGTACCCCGGGTAGGAATGGGTGTAAACCTGTTGAAACGAGTTCGCATCGATCTGCCCGGTGATGGACACGTTTCGAAACACCCTGAATACTCCGGCGCCGTCAATTGAAACGATATCCGGCTTGGTGTCATAGTCGATGTCGCCAATGGCCAAGCTCCATGGATCAAATGAAGTTGGTAACAAGACGCCTGCAAAGGGGAAAGAGATGAATCCGCGCCTTGAGTCATTTTCAAAGACCATCAGGTAGCCGCCTCGGCTCGCCGCGACAATTTCTGGCCGGCCATCTTCATCGAGGTCATGCGCAGTGACAAAAGTCACCTGACCACCCACGGACAACGAGCTACTCGAACCATCTCCCGACAGAATCGTAATATTCCCGGAATCATGCTCGCCAACGATAATGTCTCGCAAGCCATCGCCGTCCAGGTCTGCGGCAAAAGTCGCATAGGGGTTCGCTCCCGTTCCCAGGTCGACCCTCGGGAAATCACCTGGAGAAAGGCTCGCAACCTCGCTCTGATTGGTGAAAACGGAAACTCTGTCCGAGCCTGGAACTGGCACAGGTGCGATAATATCTGGTTTTCCGTCTTCGTTGAGGTCGGCAACCGATCCGCGTTTTGATACGCCATCAAGGGCAAGCTCGATCGGCACACTGTAACTGGTGGCGATGTCGCCATTCATCTCGAAAGTTGGAGAAAACGGTTTATGCGAGTAGCCGGTCAGGCCGTTCACCGCCACGGAGATGGGCTCGTACGTGGCACCGGTTGGCGACTGAACAACCAGCACGCTCTGATTACTGCTAATAATTTCGGCGCGGGCTGCACCGAAGTACACCGCATTTCGTTCGGCCAAGTCGCTCAAATTTTCTCCGTAGATGAAGACATTAGTTCCTGGTCTCCCGAACTGAGGTTCAAACGAACCGATCCTCGGAGGATCGTAATACCGGACCAGGTTAAAGGCCGTCGTCGGGTAATGACCACCAGGTGACGGGTTAACATCGACATTAATATAGTCGGAATAGTAGTGGGCAAAATAAACACGGTCGCGATTATCAACAGCCAAGGCATCCGCAAAGTCGTTTCCGACGGAACCGAGGCGCTGCACGTTCTCCAACTGTCCGTACTGGCTTAATTTAAGTACAAACGCGTCCTGAGAACCATCAGGCGAGGTTTCAAACCATTGGCCAACCGGATCTGGATCAAAATCGACAGTGCTCATCATCGTGCCGGTTAGGTATACGTGCCCCGTGGATGTGAAATCCATATCCACGACATCGTCCTCACCCGTCCCACCAAATTGATTTGCCCAGGCAAAGGTTGATCCCGGATAATATTTAATCACGAAAAAGTCCTTTCCGCCGGCAGAAGTGAAAGAACCTTCCGGGAAGAAAAATGTATTGTGGAAGTATCCCATCAGGTATACCTCTCCATTTCGGTAGGCGGCGTCAAGGATAATGTCTTCACCATCACCACCGAACTGCCTGACATCGCCCGCAAAGGTGAGGTCGCTCAAATTGTAGTAGGCAGTGAACGCATCCCATGATCCAGCGTTAGAAAACAACTTAGTGCTACCCGGGTTGTCGGGATTGAGGTCGATCGTGCCAGCAAAATTTCCAGACACGAATAAGAAGCCGTCGTCGGTGACGGTAAGATCCCCGCCAAAATGAATGATATCGCCAGAGAGAACGATAGAGGTCTGCCAGTCACCAGTAGCCATATCGATTCGGTCGATATTGAGTTCATCGCCAAACACGCCAGTATGGTACAGGTTGCCATCCGGACCAAAATCGAATCCCGAGCAGTCGTCGTAGGCCGTGGTGGAGTTTTCGAAATGCCAACGGTAATTCCCGTTCGGATCAAATGACACCAGGAATCCATCGTAATCACCCGCGTTGGAAACGACAAAATTGCCGGGCGAATCATCGGGATCAAAATCCAGGAGTGAGTTCAGAACCGGCCCATCGACAAAATTCCCGGCCACATAAACATTGCCGTCGGAGTCCACTTTTATCCGTCTGGGATACTCGATTCCATCACCCGAAAATGGTTCCACCCATAGCAGATTACCGTCAGAATCGTATTTAGCGACAAACCCATCGCCAGAATCAACGTCTCCTGATGCAAGCGTTGACGTGCCGCCTTTGATATCAAAATTGTCTCCATTGAAGTAACGGCCTGTGATGTAGTAATTGCCATCCTCGTCGAAATAGCTATCATAAATCGTCCAAATGTGAAGTTGGTTGATGGCGTCGAAAACAGGGGGCGACTGCGCCCATCCCGAAACCGCTATCAACATTCCAAAAAACCATAGACCGATAACGCGCATATATCTCAGATTCTTCAGGTACAATTAATTGGTAGACTTCAAACTTACTTCATCAAAACTCGTCCGGCTCCGGTGGCGGAGGCAGTAAAGTTTCTGTCGGAGGAGGAGGCGCTAAGAAGTAGTAGGCCGCCGCGCCCCCGATCAGGACCGGCAATACCTTTACGATGAAAGGTGTTCTCGACTTAATCGAAAAGACCGGGCTGTTTACCGTTTCGGCGCCGGAAGTCAATCGCAGGTTGTAGTTCTTGCCTTTCTTGAGGCTCTTTGGAACAGACCATGAATACAATCCGCTATTGAGTGTCTCTGCTATCGGAGCCACCAGTAGCTCACCCTGATAAAGGTTCAGCTTCACCTGCTGCATGGAAGAGCCGCCGGTCCATTGGATGACCACATTCTTGCCGCGTCGCACTTTGCCATCGACAAACGGCGACCGGAAGGTGAGCTTCGCCATGATCGGTTTAGCTCTTAATTCAAAAGTGATATCGCCTTTGTATTTTTTTAGTTCGGCCTCAACGCTCCATTCGATCCTTTTGCTGAGCCCTGGTCTCACACTGGAACCGACATCGCCGGTGACGAATTTTATTGGAGAGGAATAATTGTCATGAGAGCCGTAGAGCTCAACTGCAAAAACTTCGTCGGAACGAGGGTTGAGCAGATCATAGGTGATCAGCACCTTGTTGCCCTGCGCTACGGCAATCACATTTTCAAAAGTCTGCGCAGAAACGACGTGACCAATCACGCCGAGGAAGGCAATCAGGTATAGGTTTCGCATTCAAGTGAAGGGTTTACAAATAAAACTAGGAGTTTTTTGCGTAACAGTCAATCAATCCACTCGCCGCGACACGAATTAATATGATTGGTCCTGGATTGATAACCCACCGGATACCGGGAGTCCCGGCAGGATTAATCTTGGACGAAGGGCCCAAACCTGCTCCGACGCCAATGCGACCGACAGGAATGGTTGGACGAAGCAGTCCCAATCGGCGTTTTTCCCTAAAAAACGGCACTTCAAGACCCGTTAAATTAAAATACACGAAACATTTTTTTAGATCAGTCTAAACTTTTATTTTTGTAAGCCGTTAATTCCAATGCCATGCTCAGTTTCACGGAAGAGAACTATCTGAAAACCATCTACCGGCTTTCCGATGGTGGCAGCAAAGCGGTGCTAACCAGCGAGATAGCTGAGTCGATGAGCACTAAAGCAGCCTCGGTGACCGACATGATCAAAAAGCTTTCGGTAAAGAACCTGATCGCCTATGAGAAATACTACGGCGTCAAGATCACGCGGCACGGCAAGAGTGAAGCGCTTCTGGTGGTGCGCAAGCATCGGCTCTGGGAAACGTTTCTGGTGGAGAAACTCCACTTCAACTGGGATGAGGTTCATGAAGTAGCGGAACAGCTGGAACATATACAGTCTCCCTTGCTGATCGAAAAGCTCGATGAATACCTTGGCTATCCCAGCGAAGATCCGCACGGGCACCCGATCCCCGACAGGAACGGGAAGTTGCCGACTGTGCGTCAGATTCCGCTTTCGGAAGCCGCGCTGAGTCGCAAATATCGCGTCAGGGCAGTGAAGAATGGATCGCCTCCCCTGCTGCAGTACCTCGACAAGGTCGGGATCGCCATCGGTCTGCCCATTCTGGTAGTCGACAAATCCGAATTCGATGGCTCCCTGGAGATTGCCATCGATGGAAGGCGGGTATTTATTTCACGGGATGTTTCTGAAAATCTTTTGGTGAACGAATAGACAACATGAAGGCGGCACTTGCAGAAGTTGAATCAAAATTCCGAAGGATAGCATTCGTGGCAACCATCGCAGCGCTTTCGGGTTGCGGATCGCCGCAAGCTAATGACGAACGTGAAGTAATCGAAATCGTCACCACTACCGGCATGATCCAGGACGCGGTCGCACACGTCGCCGGCGACAAAGCCCACGTCACCGCCCTCATGGGCCCCGGAGTCGACCCTCACCTGTACAAGGCCACCCACGGCGACCTGGAAGTGCTCAGCGGCGCTGACGTTATCTTTTACAACGGCCTGCACCTCGAGGGTAAAATGGGTGAAGTGTTTGAAAAGCTGGGACGCACACGGCCCGTCGTCGCGGTGTCTGACATCATACCCGACTCACTATTGCGCACAGTTCCAGGATTCCAGGGCACGCATGATCCCCACATCTGGTTTGACGTCAGCCTCTGGAAATACGCCGTCCGATCTATTAGTGAATTTTTGCAGGAGTATGATTCAGCAAATGCGCCGATATATGAAGAGAACGCGCAGCGATACCTTGCGCGACTCGACTCGCTGCATCAGTCCGTTAAGGACCGGGTGCAACAGATCCCCGAATCACAGCGCGTGCTCATCACCGCTCACGATGCCTTCGGATATTTCGGTGACGCGTATGCAGTGGAGGTCCGTGGACTGCAAGGAATTTCCACCATGTCGGAGTTCGGCTTGCGGGACGTCACCGATCTCGTGAATTTTATCATCGCACGAAAGATCAAAGCCATCTTCGTCGAGACCTCCGTGTCGCAACAATCCATCAAGGCAGTAGTCGAAGGATGCCGTCAGCGCAACTGGAATGTGCGCATCGGCGGCACCCTGTTCTCGGATGCCATGGGGAAGGCGGGAACACCGGAGGGCACCTACATCGGGATGGTCAGCGCGAATGTCAACACGATTGTCGAAGCACTAAAGTAGCGTTATGAAAAAGGTGAGCTATTCTTTGTTCATGATCGCGCTAGCCTGGGCGTGGGGGTGTGAAGAATTTGAACCCGCCGCACCCGATGACGCGTCGCTCCTCGATGGACCGATCGCTGGACTTACGGCATCCGAAAATCTGCAATTTGTTCGCGGCGACATCGCCTTTAACGATCAGGTGTTTACGCCAGAGACAGGACTGGGGCCGCTATTTGTCGCGAATGCTTGTGGAAGTTGTCATCCAGGGGATGGTAAAGGTCATCCGTTCACGACACTTACCCGGTTCGGCCAGGTAGATGAGAATGGAAATCAATATCTTGATCGCGGCGGACCACAGCTGCAGAACCGGGCGATCCCCGGCTTCCTTCCGGAACAGCTTCCGGCAGGAACGAGCTTTTCAAAACTCACACCGCCCGCTAATTCGGGACTAGGATATCTCGACGCCGTCAGCGATGAGGAAATCCTCGCATGGGCTGATCCCAACGATGCCGACGGTGACGGAATCAGCGGCGTACCCAACTGGATTCCAATGAAAGCTTACTTGCAACCGCGTCCGGGTGCTGTCATTGCCAACGGAAAGTATATTGGCCGTTTTGGAAAAAAAGCTGCTGCGTATGACTTACACCAGCAAACGGCCCAGGCCTACAATGAGGACATGGGCATCAGCTCGAGCTACGAGGTTGTAGATACGCATTCCCGCCTCCCTGTGACCCCGGAAATATCGGACCAGACGATACACGATGTTGTCTTTTACCTGAAGACCCTGAAAGCGCCAGTCGCCCGCGAGATCAACGACAATAACGTCCTCCAGGGAAAATCCCTTTTCAACGACCTCGGATGTGCCGGATGCCACCGCCCGGAAATGACAACAGGCCCCTCTCCCATTTCAGCGTTGGCGAACAAGACAGTCCACCCCTACAGTGATTTGCTCTTGCATGACATGGGACCCGGTCTCGACGACGGTTATACAGAGGGTACAGCGAAAACATACGAGTGGAGAACGCCGCCACTTTGGGGACTAGGACTATCAAAATACTCCCAGGGCGGACAATATTTTCTGATGCACGATGGCAGTGCTCGAAGCATTGAACAAGCCATACTGATGCATGGTGGTGAAGCGGACGCAAGCCGGAAGCTGTTTCAAGCTGCATCAACAGAAAGCAAAAAGCAGTTGATTCGATTTCTTGAAAGCCTTTGAAAATATGAATCGACGAACCTTCACCCAATCATGTCTGGCTTGCGCAGGAGCTGCCGTTTTTGCGCCCTTGCTCTCGGGCTGTCAGTCGACATACTACACCCAGGGCACGGTGGAGACGAATGGCTTGTCCGTCGTGGAGTCTGAGTTCACCTACATGAAAAAGGATCAGCCAGTTATTCGCCAATATATTATTGTGCGGAACGATCGGCTGGAGTACCCGATATACTTACGGCGGAATGCTGATAAGCAGTACGCCGCGGTACTGATGAAATGCACACACCAGGGAGCAACGTTGAATGCCGGCGGCGACTACCTGACCTGTCCGAGTCACGGAAGTGAATTCACTTATCGCGGAGAAGTATCACAGGGTCCTGCCGAAGAAAACCTGCGTGTATTTCCGGTTACGGTCAATGATGGAAAGATCTTTATCGACCTGCGATCATGAAACGTCTGCAACATGCTTCCGATCTGCCTTCGAAGGTCGCCCTGACTTCCGCAGGGGTCAAGACTTCGAACTGCAAACCCCTAACTACAAACTTCAAACTACAAACTTCAAACTCCATCACGGCCGCAATCACGATCGGAACATGCATGGTGTTGCTTCTCCTCTTCCCCTCGATGGTTACAGCGCAAATCGACTCAACGTTGCTTCGAAGGGTGGATCGAGACACAACGAAGATGCTTCTCAACATGGACGCCATTTACGCACGGCCGTTTCTGTCTCTCGGCAAGTTGCCCGTTTCTGTTGGCGGATATGTTGAAGCCAACTGGCAGCACATGGGCACCGACGGTGTTACGGAAGGCCACCAGTTCCAGATGCGACGGCTGACGCTGTTTGTTGCGTCGAGTATCTATGAACGGATCAAATTCCTATCAGAGATCGAGTTCGAGGATGGCACACGGGAAATCAATATCGAGTTCGCCTCGGTCGACTTCGATTTTCACCCGGCGTTCAACCTTCGTGCTGGCGTTGTCATGAATCCCATCGGGGCATTTAACCAAAACCACGATGGTCCGAAGTGGGAGTTCACCGATCGTCCAGTGTCGGCGACACAAATGCTATCCGCCACCTGGAGTAATGTGGGCTTCGGAGCTTACGGTAAAATATATGATGGCGAATGGGTGTATGCATACGAGGCGTATTTGAGCAATGGATTCGACGACCGGATCATTCTCAACAACGCCAACCGAACATTTCTTCCCGCAACCAAGAATAATCCCGCACGTTTTGAGGAAAGTTTCAACGGCGTTCCCTTGGTCACGGCGAAGACAGCGGTGCGCAACCGGAGGATCGGCGAGCTCGGCATCTCGTATATGGGAGGAGTGTACAACAAATTCCAGGATGATGGAATTGATTTCGACACCAGGCGGCGCGTGGACGTTTGGGCAGTTGATTTTAACACGATCGTCCCGGTTACGCGCACATGGTTCAACACCGAGTGGGCTGTTGTGATGGTCGATGTGCCATCAACGTACAGTCAACAATTCGGCAACAGACAATTTGGTGGGTTTGCCGACATCGTACAACCTGTTGTTCGGGGCCGATTATTTGGAATCGATCGTTCCGTCATCAACGCCGCACTGCGGGTGGAATATGTCGATTGGAACACCGGGCACTTCATTGAGACTGGCACGCGAATCCATGACGACTTCTTCTCTCTGTCGACGGGACTGAGTTGGCGGCCGGGATCGCAGACGGTGGTGAGATGGAATTACCGGTATGATTGGGTTACCGATCTGTTTGGAAACCGGCCGTCGAGGACGGGGGGGTTTCAGTTTGGGGTGAGTTCTTATTTCTAAGGCCAAAGGCCAAAGGCTAAAGGTCAAAGGCTAAAGGCCAAAGGCCAAAGGCCAAAGGCTAAAGGCCAAAGGCTAAAGGTCAAAGGCTAAAGGCTAAAGGCCAAAGGTCAAAGACCAAAGGGTTTTTCACAAATTGTGGATTCTTCGTGTCTTGGTGCCTTGGTGGCATTAAAGAGCCGCGTGTTTCCTGGAGACTCTCGATACGCGCGGAAGGCTACTTTGCAAAGCAGTTGGGTGTTGGTCGCCAGTCGCCGGTCAATCTCGATCTGCGAGAAAATTGCGTGAGCAAGGTCTTACAGGTTGTGAAAAGGGTCGGCCGGAGCAGATTTTCACAAATGGGAGTTAGGAATTTACAATAGCACAATAGCACAATA
>CAZLWX010000055.1:0-24062 GCA_964563295.1 uncultured Roseivirgaceae bacterium
AGGCGGAGGTTGCCGTCTAAACACTGATTCCAAACCCAAATAACTGTCCTATGTTTTCGGAAATATTCCGGTTTGAACTCAAATACAGAAGAAAGAGACCGGCGACGTATATCTATTTCGGCATCTTCTTCCTAACCTGCTTTCTGGCAGTAACCACCGACGTTGTTCAGATCGGCGGCGCCGTAGGACAAATCAAAGAGAACGCGCCGTTCGTGCTTTCACAGATGACGCTCATCATCTCCCTTTTCACGATCCTGGTTGCTTCCGGTGTGATGGGTGTGGCCGTGCTGCGGGATTTCGAGCACAATACCGAAGCTATCCTTTTCAGTACACCCATCGGCAAGTTCTCTTACCTGATGGGAAGATTCTGGGGTTCGTTTCTGATACTCGTGCTGATTTGCTCGGGCGTTTGGCTCGCCTTTCTTGCCGGCGACCTGATGTGGTGGCGTGATGAAGATAAGCTCCTGCCGATCAATCTCTGGAATTACCTTCAGCCTTTCCTGGTCTTCTGTGTTCCCAATCTTTTCTTCGCGGGCTCACTGTTGTTCATGAGCGGAACCCTGAGCCGGAAATCGATCGTTATCTACACCCAGGGCATTTTACTACTCGTCCTTTACCTGGCGACCTCGAGCATGTTGCGGGACCTGGAGCAAAAACACATCGCTGCCATGCTCGACCCATTCGGTGTTCGGGCATTCGCTTTTGAGACTCAGTACTGGACGCCCGCCGAACGCAACACACAGCTGGCTTCGTTTTCGGGATACATCCTTTATAACCGGTTGATCTGGATTGGCGTCGGCCTCCTGGCTCTCGCTGTCACTTATTTCGGTTTCAGCTTTAACGTTGTAAGAAGTTCAGTCATCCGTCGCCGGGCGCCACTGGCAAATCCCCGCCAGGCAAAAGTGGAAACTATCAATATCCCGACAATCAACCCGGTTATCAATCGCAGGACGAGGATCCGCCAACTTCTGAAGTTGACCAAGCTATATTTTGACTCGGTGATAAAAGAAATACCCTTCATCGGCATCGTGATCAGCGGGCTGTTGTTGCTGCTGCTTAACGCGATCAACATGAATGAACTTTATGGAACGAGCTCATATCCCACCACGTACAACGTCCTTGGGCTTATTAATGGCAGCTTCAACTTGTTCTTCCTGATCATTGTAGTCTTCTATACCGGAGAACTGGTGTGGAAAGAGCGGTCAGTAAACATGAACCTCATTGTGGACGCGTTGCCCGTTGCCGACTTCACTGGGATGATCGCCAAATTCCTCGGCATCCTGATGGTGTATATTATCCTCATCCTGATGCTGATCGTGTGCGGTATGCTGATCCAGATCGGTTACGGCTATTACAAATTTGAACTGGGAATCTATTTTGCGACACTTTTCACCGAGACGCTGTCCTTTCTCCTGCTCTATACGTTCCTGTCGATTTTCATTCAGGTAATGGTAAACAACAAGTTCCTGGGGTTCGCCGTTTGCGTTGGATTTTTTATTCTGACTGACGTATTGAGCGAGCTCGGCCTCGAGCACGGCCTGTTCCAATTTGGATCGGCGGGTCTGGGCACATACTCCGACATGAACGTGTATGGACACTTCATTGAGCCATTCGGTTGGTTCAAAACGTACTGGTTTGCCTTTGCCGCACTTTTGTTCGCCATTGCGGTCATCTTCTCGGTGCGCGGATCAGAGTCGGTCATGAACATACGTTTGAAAGCCAGTAAGCTAAGGCTCAACCGTAGCATGGTTACCCTGATCCTCGGCGCGGCGGTGTTGTTTGTGTCATCGGGGTTCTACATTTTTTACAACACAAACCTGGTCAACGAGTACACCACGTCTGACAAGCAGAAGGAACGGCGCGCAGAGTATGAAAAGAAATATAAGAAGTATGAAACCCTGGCCCAGCCCCGAATCACTGACGTCAATCTAAAGGTAGACCTCTACCCCTACGAACGCGATTTTAGGGCAGAAGGGTATTACTATTTGAAAAACAAGACCAGCGAGCCGATCAAAGAACTCCACATCCAGCAGGGCTACGATAATCAACTTACAATCGAGGAGGTCCGGTTCAACAAGGAAGTGAAGGCCAAAGACGCCGACCTCGACTTTCGGTATTATATATATGAACTGGGCGAGCCTCTTAATCCTGGCGACAGCATCCGGATGGATTTCAAGTTGTCGTTTGTCACCCGGGGATTTGAAGAGAACAATTCCAATACAGACATCATCTTCAACGGGACATTCTTCAACAACACCAGCTACTTTCCCGCAATCGGATATCAATCCGGCTTTGAACTTTCCGACGATGACGATCGAAAGGATAACGATCTTCCCGAGAAGGAGCGAATGCTCGAACGCAATGATCCGCGTGGACGTGCTATGAACCTTTTCGGCGACGACGCCGATCACATCCGCTTTGAGATCATCGTTGGTACCGCGGGCGACCAGATTGCGATCGCGCCGGGCTACCTTCAGCGGGAATGGCAGGAGGGCGATCGAAAATACTACCACTACAAGATGGACGCCCCAATGTGCAATTTCTATTCGATCGTATCGGCCCGGTACAGCGTCAAGCGGGACAAATGGAATGACGTCAACCTCGAGATCTATTATCACCCTGGTCATGAATACAATCTCGAGCGTATGATGCAGGGGATGAAGGATGCGCTGGACTACTACACCACGAATTTCAGTCCCTACCAATACGGACAGGTTCGCATCATGGAGTTCCCACGCTACGCCACATTCGCCCAGTCCTTCGCCAACACGATTCCATTCTCCGAAGGGATCGGTTTTATCGCCAAACTCGACGATCCCGCCAAGGACATAGACTATACGTACTATGTCACAGCCCACGAGGTCGCGCACCAGTGGTGGGGCCACCAGGTGATGGAAGCAGCCGTCAAAGGGAATGCGATGCTGTCGGAGAGCATGTCGCAGTATTCTGCGCTGATGGTGATGAAGCACGCCTTCAGTCCGGAGACGATCGAGCGATATCTCAAGTATGAGTTGGATAGCTACCTGCGCGGAAGGACAGCGGAACGGAAGAAAGAGCAACCACTCGAACTCGTTGAAGGTCAGGGATACATTCACTATCGGAAGGCATCGCTCGTATTCTTCGCGTTACAGGACTACATTGGTGAAGACAGCGTCAACGCAGCGTTCCGCCGATTCAATGAGGAGTGGCGGTTCAAGGACGCTCCCTACCCTACATCGGCTGATTTGCTCAAATATATCAGGGCCGTCACACCGGATTCGTTGCAATCCATCATTCACGACATGTTTGAAACTATTACGTTGTTTGAGAACAAGACCGACGTAGCTGAATTTGTCGAACTGGATTCTGCACATTTTACGGTGACATTAAAAGTATCGGCCGAGAAGTTGAGGGCCGACAGCGCGGGTATGGAAACAAACATTCCGATCAATGACTGGATTGACATTGGCGTCTATGGGCGCGACGAGAAAGGTCAGGACAAGCTGATCTATCTGAAGAAACACCTTATCAATCAAAAAGACAACACATTCACTATTGAAGTCGCTGAGCGCCCAAGGAAAGCCGGAATTGATCCGTTGCATAAACTGATCGACCGTCATTCGTCCGACAACACCAAAGGATTGGTTCGCAAGCGCAAGGATGAAGTCTCCCTCGACGAGGTATTGTGAAGATCTGTATTAGCCTTCGGTCAGCCAATTCACTAAATTAGGCGCCACTAAGATTTTCACATGCAACATTCCAGAATCGTCGGCCTTGGCCACTACGTTCCCGACAAGGTGATCACCAATCAGCATCTGTCCACCATGATGGATACCAGTGATGAATGGATCGTCGAGCGCACCGGAATTTCGGAACGGCGCTGGATCGATCCCTCAAAGGATACGGTCGCGAATATGTCGGCAAAAGCCACGCGGATGGCCTTGAAGCGGGCGAACCTCACTGAGAAAGACATTGACTTCATTGTATTCGCGACGATCACACCCGACTATTTCTTTCCCGGCTCAGGTGTGTTGATGCAACGTGAATTAGGCCTCGAAGGCATCCCGGCGCTGGACGTACGGAACGCCTGTTCGGGATTCATTTACGCGCTATCAGTAGCCGACCAGTTCATCAAGACGGGCATGTACAAAACCGTAGCTGTTGTCGGAGCGGAAATTCAGTCTACGGCGTTGGACATCACCACGCGCGGTCGCAACACGGCCGTGATCTTCGGCGATGGTGCGGGGGTAGCGATCCTACAGCCCTCGTCAGCCCCAGGGATATTATCCACACACCTGCATTCCGATGGCCGGTATGCGGAAGAGTTGTATGTCAAAGATCCAGGCAGCAGCCGACCGCATGACGAGCGCCAACCCGAACAAATCCTCGATACCTCCACGTTCAAAGTGGTGATGAATGGCAACCAGGTGTTCAAGCATGCGGTGGTGCGATTCATGGATGTCATTCGCGAGGCCCTCGAAGCGAATAATCTCCAAAAGGAAGATATCAACCTCCTGGTACCGCATCAGGCGAACTTGCGCATCAGTCAATATATCCAGGGGAAACTCGGCCTCTCCGGTGATCAGGTCTACAACAACATCATGCGCTACGGAAACACTACAGCGGCCTCTATCCCCATCGCGATGAGCGAAGCCTGGGGCGAGGGAAAGATCAAGACCGGTGACCTGGTATGCCTGGCCGCGTTCGGCAGCGGATTCACGTGGGCATCGGCACTCATCAGGTGGTGATGAGCTAATTTCTCAATATCACCACAAAAAATTAACTTACGTTCTTTATACTCCGTAATTCAGGCCATCCTAATGAAAACCAGTACGTACAATCCTAGTCCGCTCGAGGTTGACTTTGCCAATTCCCTCTACATCCTTCAAAAAGACATTCAAAAGCACCTCCAGGGCAATTCGATAACGGACGTCGACTTGCAATTAGATCGCGACAACCCGATGGTTCGGTTTTCATTGGTGGACAAGGATGGCGATCCCCACGAAGTTGTGGTGCGTATCATCCAAATCCCCGATAAATTCTAAACAGGCGATATGTCGATCCTGATCGTGCTTGCCTGTATTGCACTGCTTGTAGTGCTGATCGCAGGATTCAAGATCAATCCTTTTCTTGCATTCCTGGTGATTTCCCTTTTGACCGCCATTCTCCTGGGCATTGATGTCGCCACCGTTACGGCATCAGTCCAAAAGGGTATCGGCGACATGTTTGGTGGTCTCGTTATTGTCATTGTCAGCGGCGCGATGCTGGGAAAGCTCGTCGCAGAAAGTGGGGCAGCCGAGCGGATCTCTTCCGGTCTCATGTATTTGTTCGGTCAGCGCTACATTCACTGGGCGCTCGTCGTTACAGGATTCATCATCGGAATTCCACTTTTTTACAATGTCGGATTTGTGCTCGTCATTCCGCTCATCTTTTCAGTAGCATACCGTTACCGGTTTCCGATGTTGTTTATCGCAACACCCATTCTCGCTGCGCTTTCGGTCACACACGGTTTTTTGCCTCCTCACCCTTCTCCTTTCGCCCTCGTGGGGATGTTCAATGCCGATGTCGGTAAAACACTCTTTTACGGAATCATGGTCGCTATTCCCACCGTGATTGTAGCCGGTCCCGTATTTGCGCGAACGCTGAAGAAGATTGAGTCGCCGTTGCCAAAGACATTCCAACCTGCAGATGTGGAGTCTGGAAAGCTGCCGGGACTTGCGAATAGCATTGTGTCGGCGCTTCTGCCGGTTATTCTGATCGGCGTGACTTCCATTGCGACGCCGTACTTCGATCGGGACAGCCTCGCTGGACAGATCATGGTCTTCTTTGGGGATTCCGTGATCGTATTGCTGTTGTCTCTCGCCTTTGCCACCTATACTCTTGGACTTCGACAGGGCATGGGAATGAAAAAGGTCATGGATATTTATGGGGAGGCTGTAAAAGATATTGCGATGATACTGCTGATCATAAGTGGTGCCGGGGCATTCAAGCAGGTGTTGATCGACAGCGGCGTTAGTCTCGAGATTGCAGCTGTGCTCGGTGGACTGAACGCGCACCCGCTGGTCGTTGGATGGCTGATGGCATGTGTGATTCGCGTTTGCGTGGGCTCCGCGACGGTTGCGGGATTGACTGCGGCCGGTATTCTGGCACCACTCATTCCGTCGATGAATGTCGATCCCAACCTCATGGTGCTGTCCATCGGTGCTGGAAGCCTGATGTTCTCGCATGTCAACGACACCGGTTTCTGGATGTTCAAAGAATATTTCAACCTGAGTCTGGGAGACACGTTGCGATCATGGTCGCTGATGGAAACGATCGTCTCCGTTGTCGGGTTCGGCGGTGTCCTTTTGTTGAACGCATTGCTATGAAGGATATGAATCTTACACCGGACCAGCGTTTTGAAAAGCTCGGGTTGCATCTCCCTCCCGCCCCACAACCCCTGGGCGTCTACAAGCCTTTCCTGATCATCGACAATTTTGTTTACGTATCAGGGCACGGTACCATAAGAGAGGATGGTTCGCTGATCATCGGCAAAGTCGGGAGCGATCTCACATTGGACGAAGCAAAACTGGCCGCGCGACAGGTCGGCCTTGCGATCCTGGCGACCTTGAAAAAGAATTTGGGCAGCTTCAACCGAATCAAGCGGGTCGTCAAGGTACTCGGCATGGTTAATGCCACGGCTGAATTTGCCAGCCACCCCAAGGTGATCAACGGATGCAGTGAACTCTTTGCGAGCGTGTGGGGCGAAGACGACGGAGTCGGTGTACGCAGCGCTGTGGGTATGGGATCGCTGCCCGACAACATCCCGGTGGAGATTGAAGCGATGTTTGAATTGGCTCAGTAATGGATTCCTGGAATGCCATAAAGAATATCGCTGACCTGGATTCTCCGGCGCTGGTTGTTTATCCGGAGCGGGTACGCGAGAACATACGCCGTGCGATCGCGCGCGTGGGCGATATCGGCAATCTCAGGCCTCACGTCAAGACGCATAAGTCGCCCGAAGTTTCAAAGATGATGCTGGACGCGGGCATTCGAAAATTCAAGTGTGCCACCATCGCTGAGGCGGAAATGCTCGCCCAGGCGGGAGCCGGTGACATTCTCCTGGCCTATCAGCCGGTAGGCCCCAAGGTAAACAGGCTTGAACGTCTGTTGCGCGAATTTCCAAAAGTGCGGTGGAGCTGCCTGATCGACGACCTGGAATGCGCTCGCGACATGTCCTACGTTTTTGAAAAATCCAGGCTGGTCATGAACGTGCTGATTGATCTGAACGTCGGCATGAACAGAACCGGTATCTCTCCCAACGACGCATTCGGACTTGCGGACGACTGCCGGCGGCTGTCGGGCATTGCGATCACTGGACTCCACGTTTACGATGGCCACTTGCGGGATTCCGACTTCGAAGTCCGTCGCAGGAAGTGCGACGAAGCCTTCGACAACGTGCGCCGGGTAGCCCAGGACATAGAGTCACGGCTCGGCAGGGAAATGAAGATTGTCGCCGGAGGTAGCCCCACGTTCTCCATCCATTGCTCAAGGAAGGATGTCGAATGCAGTCCGGGTACGTTCGTCTACTGGGACAAGGGCTACGAAACGCAACTGCCGGAGCAACAATACCTCCATGCTGCGTTGGTCGTCACGCGGGTGATATCGGTTCCGGGGGAAAACCTGATTTGCATCGACCTCGGCCATAAATCCATTGCGTCTGAGAATCCGCTGCAAAACCGTGTCCACTTCCTGAACGCCCACCAGTTGCAGCCGGTGAGCCATAGCGAAGAGCACATGGTGTTGCGCACAACGCCCGAAAAAAAGTATCGTGTCGGCGACGTATTGTATGGAGTGCCCTACCATATTTGTCCAACGGTCGCGCTATACGATGTTTCGTATCCGGTGGTCGAGCACGTTGTTGGGGAGAAGTGGAATACCATAGCGAGGAGGAGAAAGATCGAGATCTAGTTTGTGCTGTGGTGTTAGGGTGCTATTGTGCCGGCAAAGTTTGTAGTTTGAAGTTTGTAGTTGAGATTGTGTTTGGAGTCCTTTTTGTTTCGGCACTGTTTGATGCCGGAACCCGGAACCAGGAACCCGGAACGCGCGTACTTTGGCATTTAGCCCTTAGTTTGCTTGGGTGAGGTGTTCAAGTACTAGGGGTGGTGTGCTCACCTGCAACTTGTGACGTGTAACTTGCAACCTGTACGGCCTTGGCCTTTGACCTTTAACATTTGGCCTTTATAGAGATGTTTACAGTTGACGCCCACCTGGACCTCGCGATGAACGCTATGGAATGGAATCGCGACCTGCGCTGGCCCATCAAGGATATCCGCGAAAGCGAAAAAGGAATGACTGACAAACCCGACCGGGGCAACAATGTCGTTTGCTTTGAAGAGATCCGCAAAGGCGAGATCGGACTCGTCGTCGCCACGCAGATCGCACGCTATGTGGCGCCAGACAACCCGCTGCCGGGATGGCACTCACCCGAGCAGGCGTGGGCACAAACACAGGCACAACTGGCGTGGTACCGCGCCATGGAAGAAGCTGGCGAACTGATCCAGATCCGTGATCGCCAAGGACTCGATGACCATGTTCGTCGTTGGAAGAACGAAAAAAACGAAAAGAAGCCAATCGGGTTTATCCTCAGCCTGGAGGGAGCGGACTCACTGGTGACGGTGGCTCACCTGGAACGCGCCCATGCCTACGGTCTGCGTGCGGTTGGACCCGGTCACTACGGCCCCGGCCGCTATGCGCAGGGCACCAATGCCACCGGAGGAATTGGCCAGGCAGGCAAGGCATTGCTGAAAGAAATGGAGCGGCTCAACATCATCCTGGATGCCACCCATCTCTGCGACGACAGCTTCTGGGAGGCGCTCGACAACTTTCACGGTCACGTGTGGGCCAGCCACAACAACTGCCGCGCACTGGTGGACCACAATCGACAATTCTCGGATGCGCAGATCAAAGAACTCATCAACCGCGGCGCCATTATCGGTGCGGTAATGGACACGTGGATGATGGTGCCCGGGTGGCAGAAAGGTACCTCCAATGCCAGGGCAATGAACTGCGGCCTCAACACACTGATCGATCACATGGACCACATTTGTCAGATCGCAGGCAACGCCCTCCATATTGGCATTGGGTCGGACCTCGACGGAGCGTTCGGCAAGGAACAGTCGCCCTACGACATCGAGACCATCGGCGATGTACAAAAGCTACCCCAAATGCTCGCCGGGCGCGGATACTCAGCCGCCGACATCGAAAATGTGATGCACGGGAACTGGCTGCGGTTCCTTCAGACGGCGTGGGCCTGATCCGGTCCTTTTAGGGCTTCATCGTCTCCATGTCGATCTTCTGAACCTTCTCGTATCCGAAGATCTCATCCAGCGTAAGCTGACGGACAGTGCCGTACGATTTCAGGGCGTTGAAATTGATTTTGTCGCGATCGCCGATCAACACCACATTGAATTTCTTGTCCTTCAGATATTGTTGCTGGAAGGCAGCGATATCGTCCATCGTGAACTTCTGAACCTGATCGTAGATATCCTTGCGCACATCGTAGGTCAGGCCCCGACGCTTGGCAGACTCGTAATTGAACAGAATTCCTGCTTTGGTAATGCGCTCACTTTCGATTTGGTTAAGGATAGAATTTTTGGCAACCTCAAAACCATTATTCGAGCGAGGGAGATCTTTTAACAAGCCCATCATCGCCTTCATCGACTCAGGCTGTTTGTCGGCCTGTGTGCCGATGTAAGCGTAGAACAAGTCCTTGTCCGTTTTGTCCGACGCGGTGCCGTAGTATGCAAATGCGGAATACGCGAGGCCCTGAGCCTCACGAAGCTCCTGGAAGACCGGCGAGCTCATATTGCCTCCGAAATATTCATTGAACATCCGCGAGATGGCCATCCGATCCTTATCAAATGGACTACCGGGCGCTATGAACATGATCTCTTCCTGCACCATGTCGTAATCGGCCCAATACACCGCGGGCTGCTTAACGTCGGCCATTTCGAAGCGAACCGGCGGCGGCGCGGGCTTCAGCGTTTCGGGCAACACATGATACTGATTAAGCGACTGCAGCAGCTCCTGCTCACTTCGCGGGCCGTAGTAAAGGACCCGATGTTCAGTCTTCGTGAAGTCGTGAATGATGGGGATCAGGTCTTCCGACTTCAGCGCACGCAGTTCGCTGTTGCTCACGACATTCGTGAATGGGGATTGTGCGCCATAGAGTCCGTAATTTACGAGACCAGCGAACATGATCATCCCTTTGTCTTTCTTGGCGTCTTCGCGTTTCTTGAAAGTACCATCGATCATTTTCTTGAGCGCCTCATCGTCGGGCTTGGCATCGCTTAATAATTTTTCAAACAGCTGGATAGACTTATCCATGTTTTCATTAAGGCCCCGCACATAAACATACGTGCGATCTTCTTCCGCAGACACCCCGTAGTCGCTGCCCAGCTTATAGAACTCTTTCTTCACTTCTTCGGCCGTCATGTCAGACGTGCCGAGATACTCCAGGTACTCCACGGCAAGCCCCAACGTTGGATCGTTGTTACTTCCCACGTCGGAGAGGTAATAGAGCGTGAACAGGTCGTTCTCGGTATTGGGCGTGTAGAGCACCTCAACACCGCCATTCATCGTCGCCTTGTGGACATCCTTTTCATAATCCAGAAATACTGGCTGGAGCTTCTCCACCGGGTTTGCGACAATCTGCTTGTGGAATGGCGACATATCCTCCTTATTCAGCGCTACCTTGGTGATCGTCGGTTTCGTGACCTTCTGTGCATGAGGATCTTTGCCAGTGCGCTTATACACCACCACGTAGTTGTCCTTGTAATGTTCGTTGGCAAAACGCATGATATCCTCCTTCTTGTATTGGCGCAACGCCTCGATGGCACCAATGTACTCGGGCCATGGTATGTTGTTAGTGAATGCCATCACCAGGTCGTTGGACCGTGACCAGTTATTTTCAGAAGCCCGGATTCTGCTCATCTTCAGATCATTGATAACGGCGTCGATCAGCCAATCTTCAAACTCGCCCTTCTTCACCAACTCAATCTGCTCCAACAACAGATCTTTGACTTCTTCCAGTCGTTGGCCCTCACGAGGACGGCCGCTGAATGTGTGAATGCTGTAGTCGTTGAGGTAATCCACGTAACTGGTTGGTTCTATAACCCTTTGTTGCTGTCTTAGGTTGATGTCGATCAATCCGGCCTGCGAGTTGGCCAATATCATGTCCGTTAATCTGACCAGGTTGTAGTCGTCGCTGTTTCTGCCTTTGAACCGGAAGCCGATGTTTACCCATTCAGCGTCTGGTCCATAGACTTCTCTCACGATCGGCGAGGTAATGGGGCTCTCCTCGGTCCGCTGCCAGGGTTTCAGTTGATCATTTGGCTCCCAGTCGCCAAAGGCCTTGTCGATGGCAGCTATGGTTTTATCGAAATCCAGGTCACCACTGAGGCATATCGCAACATTGTTGGGACGGTAATATTGATTGAAATAATTCTTGATGGCCGTTATCGACGGGTTCTTTAGGTGCTCGATAGTTCCGATCACGGTTTGTGTGCCGTATTGGTGCTTCGGGAAAATCGCGGAATACAGCGCCTCATAGGTTTTCCAGTAGTCGTTGTCCAGCGATCGATTCTTTTCTTCATATACCGCTTCAAGTTCAGTATGGAACAGGCGCGGAACAATCTGGCGGAAGCGGTTGGCTTCTATCTTGATCCAGTTTTCGATCTGGTTGGACGGGATGTCGTTGATATATACCGTGCGGTCCTCAGTCGTATAGGCATTCGTTCCCTGCGCGCCGATCTCCGCCACCATCTTGTCGTATTCGTTGGCAATGGCATATTTCGACGCTTCATTGGAAACCTGGTCGATCAGCCGGTAGTAGTCCGCGCGCTTCAATGAGTCCTTCAAGGACGCGTAGTGATTGAACATATGCTCGATGCTGTCGAGGTACACGCGTTCCGTTTCCCAGTTCAGCGTACCGAAATCTGGGGTACCCTTGAACATGATGTGCTCGAGATAATGGGCCAGACCGGTGTTGGTGGCTGGATCATTTTTGCCCCCGGCTTTTACGGCAATCTGTGTTTGAATGCGCGGCTGAGCTTTGTACTGGCTCAGGTAGACCTTGAGACCATTGTTCAGCGTGTAGACGCGCACGTTCAGCGGGTCCTTTTCGACGTACTCATAGGTATAGCCGTTGCTTTCCCCGGTTTCCCATGTGTACATGGCATCCCGTTGGCATGCAACCAGGATAAGGCAAAATGCACTAAGGAGGACTTTTGATAGCGTTTGCATAAGGAAATTATGGTTAGGCATGAATATTTAAAATAAATCTAAAAATTCTAAACATTTGTCGGTTTAGCAGTATTAATGATCGGGAAATTGCAGAATTTTAATCCTGAAAGGCCGTTTTAGCGTTGTTATCTGGATAAATGTTCGTGATGAAGAAGAAGGTAGTTATTTTTTCAATATTGCTCGCGGCCATCGTAGCGGTAGCTGCAACCGAACCCGCTGAGCGCTACTTCGAAATCGCGAAGAATCTCGACATTTTTGCAACCCTTTTTAAAGAAGTGAATGCCCTTTATGTCGACGAAGTGAATCCCAACACGCTCGTCAGAACTGGAATTGACGCGATGCTTCAGTCGCTCGACCCCTACACCAACTATATCCCAGAAGACGAGGTGGAAGATTTCCGGACGATGAACACCGGACAATACGGGGGCATCGGCGCGGTCACGCGAGAAATCGGCGACCGCACCGTGGTGACCATGATAATGGATGGATACGGCGCTCAGCGCGGTGGCCTTAAAGTCGGCGACGAAGTGCTGAAGATCGACAACCATGATTTGTCAACGCTATCGCGGGAGGAGTCCAGTCAACTGATGAAGGGTCAGATCGGCACGGAAGTGACACTGACCATCAAGCGACTGGGCGTCGAGAAGCCAATCGCACTCACCTTCCGCCGCGAAAAAGTAAAAGTCAACAACGTCCCATATTTCGGGATGGTGGGCGACGACATCGCCTACATACACCTGTCGGATTTCACGCCTGATGCTGGAAAGGAAGTCAAAAACGCGCTGGTCGCACTGAAAGAAAAAGGCGCCAAAGGAGTGATCCTTGACCTGCGGGGAAACCCGGGCGGCTTGCTGATAGAAGCCGTCAACATCACCAACCTTTTCATCCCGAAAGGAAAGCTGGTGGTCAGCACGAGGGGAAAGATCCCTGAAAATAACCTGAGCTACGAAACATTGAATAACCCGGTCGATACGGACATTCCCATAACCGTACTCATCAATCGCGGAAGCGCATCGGCGTCGGAGATCGTCGCTGGAACGCTGCAAGACTATGACCGCGGCGTCATCCTCGGGGAGAAATCGTACGGCAAAGGCCTCGTGCAGGTTAGCCGGCCACTGTCTTATAATTCCCAGCTCAAAGTGACGACGGCAAAATACTACACTCCTACCGGCCGCTGTATACAGGTGCTGGACTATGCTCATCGCCGCGACGACGGAAGTGTAGGCTCCATCCCGGACTCGCTCAAGCGCGCATTCAAAACTACCAACTGACGGATAGTTTACGATGGTGGCGGCATTGATCCCGACGTCAAGACTAATCCGGTCGAAGCCCACACCTTGACGCAGGTGTTGTTTGAAAAAGGTTTTATTTTCGACTACGCCAACGAATATGTATTTCATCATCCTGAGCCGGTCGATCCGCGCACATGGAGCCTCAGCGACCAGGACTATCAGCACTTTGTCAATTGGATGAAGGACAGGGACTATTCCTATACGTCATACCTGGAATTTGGTCTTCAGCATCTGACCGAAGAAGCGAAGAAAGAACGGTACTACGCCGACCTGAAGAGTGAGCTGATGCACATCTCGGGCCGGATTGCGGAGAGCAAAAAGAACGAACTAGCTTTGTACAAGAACGAAATCAAGATGCTCCTGGAAGAAGACATCGTGGCCCACTTCCACCTGGAACGCGGAAGCATCGAGACCGGATTCAAGTATGACGACGATGTCAAGAAAGCGATTGAGGTGCTTCACAATCAGCCCCAGTATCGGCGGATACTCAATATTCAGTAGGGTTACTTAATTCCGATTCCTAATTCCAGATTCCAGATTCCACGCGGACCGTGGTCCCCGATAGCTATCGGAAGTCGATTGTGCACTTTTCCCACACTATTTCAATCGCAACACACCTCTACCATGGATCATGGACTGTCGACCATGGACTGGGTTCTATCGCAGGAACAGCAGTTCGCGGTATTTTACCAACGGCCAGTCTTCATCGTCGACCAGCAGTTCCAGTTTGTCGACTGCGTCACGTATCTTATCAAAATACTTCTCCTTGACGTCGTCGCAGTAGGCGATCGCGCGCGCCCTGGTGTCGGTGAGCTTGTTGACCCGCTTTCGTTCCTCGATCATTTCCCTTACCCCCGTCTTGATCGTCTCGATGTGCCCGGAGATCTCCCTGATCGTTTGAACGACCGCCTTGTTGTCGATACCCAGCCCCTGGAGACCATTCGCGTTCGCGATCATCTTGTTCTGGTATGCAACCGCTGTAGGAATAATGTGGTTCATGGCCAGGTCGCCGATAACCCTTGACTCAATCTGCACTTTCTTGATATAGGCCTCCAGCCGGATCTCATGACGGGCTTCGATTTCTTTGTGAGACATAATGCCGTGCTTTTCGAACAGGCTTATCGACTTCTTGGAAAGATATGCCTCCAGTGCCCGCGGTGCGTTCTTGATGTTGCCAAGTCCGCGTTTCTCAGCTTCTTTCACCCATTCCGCGGAGTATCCGTCTCCTTCAAATCGGATATTCCTGGACTCCTTGATGTATTGACGCAGAACGTTGACGATCGCCAGCCGCTTTTCAGTACCCTTCTCCATATCCTTGTTCACGGCAGCCAGGAATGCCGCCAGTTGTTCGGCGACAATTGCATTGAGCGCTGTCATTGGCGTGGCGCAGTTGTCGCTTCCTCCTACGGCGCGGAATTCGAATTTATTTCCCGTAAAGGCAAACGGCGAGGTCCGGTTGCGGTCAGTCGCGTCAAGGATGATCTCGGGTATCTGGTCGATGCCGAGTTTCATGTACATGTTATCGCCCTTCTCGATCTTGACGTTGCCCTTGCTCTCCAACTCGTCGAGGACGGCGCTCATCTGCGAACCGATAAAGACCGACATAATGGCCGGTGGTGCCTCGTTGGCCCCTAACCGGAAGTCGTTGCCATGCGTAGCAATACTCGCGCGAAGCAGGTCTGAATACTCGTGAACGGCCTTGATCGTGGTGACGAAAAACGTCAGGAACAAAAGGTTGTCGCGGGCACTGCTGCTGGGCGCAAACAGGTTGACACCCGTGTCGGTGATCAGCGACCAGTTGTTGTGCTTGCCGGTACCATTCAGTCCCGAGAATGGTTTTTCGTGAAACAGCACTTTGAGGTTATGTCGTTCGGCCACCCGGCCCATCACGTCCATCATCAGTTGATTGTGGTCATTGGCCACATTGACTTCTTCGAACAACGGAGCGACCTCGAACTGGCTGGGCGCGACTTCATTGTGGCGGGTGCGCACAGGTATCCCCACTTTCCAGCACTCGGCCTCAAAGTCCTTCATGTAGTCGTAAATGCGCGAGGGAATAGAACCGAAATAGTGGTCTTCAAGCTGCTGACCGCGGGCCGGCGCATGCCCGAATACAGTGCGACCAGCCATCACGAGGTCAGGACGAGCCTGGAACAATGCCTTGTCTACAACGAAATATTCCTGTTCTGGTCCGAGGGAGGCATGAACGTGTTGAATGTCCTTGTCAAATAATTGGCAAACTTGCGTTGCGGCGACGTCTACAGCCTTGAGTGCTTTTAGCAGCGGCGCTTTGGTGTCGAGCGTCTCGCCGGTATAGGAGACGAAGATCGTGGGGATGGACAGTGTCTTGCCGTACAAAAACATCGGCGAGGTCGGATCCCAGGCGGTGTAGCCGCGGGCTTCGAACGTGCTCCGTATCCCACCACTGGGGAACGAAGAAGCATCGGGCTCCTGCTGAACAAGTTCACTCCCTTTGAATTTTTCTATTCCCGCAAGAGCGTCAAAGAATGAATCGTGCTTTTCCGCCGTGCCACCTGTCATCGGCTGGAACCAGTGCGTAAAGTGGGTAGCGCCTTTGGCCATAGCCCATGATTTGGCGGCGGCTGCCACGGCATCGGCTGTAGCTTCGTCAATTTTTTCATGGTTCTTGATGGCCTGGCTGACCTTCTTGAAAACAGCAGGCGAAAGCGTTGCCCGCATTTGCTCAATGCCAAAGGTGCTTTCGCCGAAGAATTTGGATACAAAGGGAGCCGGCAGGTCAACGGGAACGCGCGGCCTTTCACTCAATTTCTTGAGGGCTTCAAAACGTAAGTGCGACATAATGTTGGTTGTTGGTTGCTAGTGGATTTGCGAACCAAAAATATGCGAATTTTTCAATCATGGGTTATTGTGGACCCATAATTTTTGAATGAGCTCGAGAATACGATTGCGAAGGGTCATTTTTGACCCTGTAGTGCCAAAAAACGGTTGTTAATTATCGAGGGGCTGACCCGAGTGCTTCCGGCGCGACTGGATTTCGTCAAACTGATCGTCATAATCCGGCTGCAGGGTACCCATGAGGCGGTCCCAAAACAGAAAATACAAGCCATAGTTTCCATGAAAATGCTGGTGATGGAGGTTGTGGTTCACGGAGGTGTTAATCCAGCGGCCTACAGCCGAACGCGAAAACCCACGGGGATAGAGCTCGTAGCCGAGGTGGCCATAGACATTATACGCCATCATGAACAGCAGGAAGATGCCGATCGCCAGGGGATGCAGTGGGAAGATGAAGGCCGCGAAAACGATCACCAGGGCTTCCACAACGGCCTCGAGCGGATGAAAGGCCATAGCCGCCCACGGCGACGGGTTGGTCGACAGGTGATGAACTTTGTGCACCCACGGAAAGATACTCTTGCGGTGCATGAGCCAGTGTGTCCAGTAGAAGTAAGTATCGTGGAAAACAACGGTCAATCCGATGCTGAACCAAAAGTAGAGAAACCCGTGGTCGCCGATGCGGTGGTACACTTGCGTGTAGCGCGCGAACGGAGTAGCAAACACAGCATATCCGATAGCGGCGAAGATCACCGCGGTGCTGATCGAGTACAGCACTTCACGGCGATAATCATCGACGCGAGGGAAGCGTGACTGGATGCGCTTGAATCGCCATGACTCCTTTCGAAAGACATAGAAAATAAGGAAAGCGATCGCCGCCAGGATAAGATAGCGCAGGAAGATCACCAGGAGCAGCGAACCGAAGCTCTTGCTGCCGGTAAGCAGTTCGGACGACATGAGGCAAAGCTAAGAAAAACCTCCTTTGCCTCTGCGATCTTAGAACGACCGCCGTACGCTGCCTCCGCTGCTGGATGAATTATTTTGTCTTTCCGGGTTTCCGCTGTAGCGAATGCTCCCACCACTGCTGGCCCTTCCGGCGATACTCTTTACTGCATGAGTCTTTATAGAGCCTCCACTTGATGCCTCGGCTTCAACGTCGTCGGCTTCGAGCTCATCGGCATCGACTTCGCCAGCGCTACTGGCATCGAGAATTGCGGATGCGACTTTTCCACGCAGTTCCAGGTCTCCCGCGCTCGATGCGCTGGCTTCCACACGGTTAGCTTCTATTGTCACTTCAATGCTTCCGGCGCTGGAGGCACCAATCTCCATAGCATCGGCAGTGAGTGTGTTTTGCGACACAATACTTCCCGCTGAGCTGGCCGCAAGCTTGTCGACCTTCACGTACGTTACATATACCTTGGCATCGACGCGACCGATATAACGGCCATCGCGCATGTGAACTTTCAGGTACGACCCCGACACCTCTGTTATTACGTTGGAGAGATCAGTGCCTTCAACGACTACCTTGAGCGATTCTTTGTCACCCTTCGTCAGGTAGACTTCAACACCTTCCGCAACCTTTACCCCGGTAAACGCCGCGACATTGCGGGTTTCTGTCTTCTGACCAAGGGAAACTGACCAGGCAGCGACCAATACTATTATGAGGATGTTCTTCATATCACGATTTTTGTCATAAAGACCTCGCTCGACGCAGAGGGTTGCACGTCTATATTTTTTTTCGCCATGTACTAAAACATCGTATTTTTCACTAATTTTCACAGCAATTTTAGGAAGATTTGAACTCAAACCAACACCAGCAAATATGACCTTTGACAAGAAAGCTGAACTCAACGTGCTAATCAACCTGGCCGCGAGCGACAAGAATGTTTCTGAAAAGGAAGCAAAGCTGATCCAGGCCATCGGCAAGGCCAATGGAATCCCGGCTGAGGAAATAAAGCAAATGATGCAGAATCCGAGCCCCATCAATAATCTCTCCGCCCTCACCAACGAAGAAAAATTCGAGCACCTGTATTACCTGATTCAGCTCATGAAAATGGATGGACAGGTATTCAGAAGCGAAGTGGTCTTCTGTGAGGAGATCGCCGAAAAGCTGGGTTATAAGAGGTCTGTCGTGGGTGAGATTTCACAACACGTATACAGCGACCCTTCGATCACCGCTGATCGCGAGATGATCCGAAAAAAAGCTGATAAATTTCTGAAATGATCGTTGATTGATCGATAACGAAAGGGAGTAATACTCCCTTTTTTATTTTTCAAACGCCACCTTGCCGCCGACGATCGTCATCACCACTTCCGTCTTCAGCAGCTGCTCTTCCGGGATGCTCATGAGGTCCTGCGAAAACACGGTGAAGTCGGCAAGCTTTCCTCCTTCGATACTTCCCTTGACCTCTTCCTCAAAAGCGCCATAGGCCGCATCCAGCGTGTATGACCGGAGAGCCTGGACGCGGGTCATGCGTTGTTCGGGCTCATATCCTTTTTCGGGCTGACCCCGGAGGGTCTTTCGCGTAGTGGCGGCATAAAAGCACGCAATAGGATTTAAAGGCTCCACTGGCGCATCGGTGCCATTCACAATTCTGACACCCGATTTCAGCAGTGACTGCCACATGTACGCGCCTTCGCGAATGCGTTTTTCTCCCAGGCGATCAATTGCCCACGGCCTGTCTGATGACATGTGGATGGCCTGCATCGCTGGAATGACGCCGAGTTCGGCAAACCTTTCCAGGTCGGCGGGGTCAATATGCTGGGCGTGCTCGATGCGGAAGCGGTGATCTGTTGCAGCTCCGGGATTGTCGTTGATTGCACGTTCGTACCGGTCGAGCACTTCGCGAACGGCCCGGTCGCCGATGGCGTGGGAACAAACCTGGAAGCCTGCTTTCAGGGCCTCGCGCGCAGTTTTCTCAACGGTATCCATGGGAAGCGTCGCCATGCCGCTGAAATCAGGCCGATCAGTATACGGCTCCAGAAGCCAGGCTCCACGCGATCCCAAGGCCCCATCACAATGCAGTTTGATTGATCGAATGGTTAGAAAACCTCCAGGATTGATTTGCGGGCCTCGCTTCATCCACTCATACACCAGATCGCGATCAGTTCCGTCGACCATAGCATAAAGTCGCACACGCAGCGCACTTTCTTTATCGAGTTGTTGAAACAGTGCAATACTTTCACGGCTCGCTCCCGCGTCGTGGAAGCTGGTGAGGCCATTGCGCAAACACGCCTGCATCGCGAGCTCCAACGCCCTTCTATCATTCTCCGGCGTATTCTCTGGAATATGACGCGCAATGAGACCCATAGCACGCTCGCTAAAAATCCCGGTAGGATTGCCGAGTTCATCCACGATGACCTCTCCTCCCTCGTCCTCCAGACCCGCGGAGAGTTTTTCAACTGACAATGGATTAACACCAGCGATCTCCATTGCCTTCGCGTTAGCAAGCGCAGCATGACCGCTCGCATGCCAGAGAAATACCGGATTATTAGGTGACACCTCACTGAGCAAGTGATGCGTCTGAAAACCCTTGACCATCTTATCAGGCTTGGTCGTCCATTTCTCCTGGTGCCAGCCGCGGCCCAGTATCCATTGGCCAGGTTGAGCCTTTGAAACCGCCTCTTTCACTTTTTCGACAAGTTCCTCATAGCTGGTCACTGCCATCAGGTCGAGGTTAAGCTCGTTGTATCCCACGCCCATAATGTGTCCGTGACCTTCAATAAAACCGGGGGTCATGGTCCTTCCCTTCAGGTCGATCACGCGCGTGTTGTCTCCGATAAATCGACGGGCTCTCGATGCCGATCCTGCATAGGTAATACGATCGCCGGTTACGACCACGGCTTCCACGATAGGCTGTTCTGCAACCACAGTGTAGATCTTTCCTCCCGTGATGACCAGGTCAGCAGCCGGCTCCTTCCGGCAGCCGGAAACCAATCCCAGCGCAAACAGAAAAAGAAAAATATTGCGACTCACACTCATTGGAAAACGTATTCCCAATGATAATGATAATTATTGAATTGATGGAAAGCCTCAGCATTCGATTTCCGGGTTTTCACGACGGAAAACCCCATTTGTCGCGGTGATAGTTTGAACTTGGCGTTCATATTGCAACCTTTGACTGACCAACAACTTTTTCAAGTCACGCCTATGAAGATTTTTCGCATGTCAATGACGTTGATCCTGTTGTCCACGGGATTTTGTCACGGCCAGGATGTTGGGCTCTCCTTTTCCTATTTCATTCCGCGAAACGGATACTTCTCGACACCGATCAGTCCGTTCTCCATCCGCGGCCTGGGCGTAGACCTCAATCGCTGGGTGGCGCTCGAAACCGGGTTCTCGCTCTACCGCATGTCGGGTCTTAACCTGAAAGATATTCCTTTCGAAACGCGTGATCCGCTGGTAGGACCAAACTTCACCATCCTCGTCCCGGCCGAAATCGTGTTTGGCCTGAAGGGTCAGCGCGTGCAGTTCGATATAAAAGCCGGCGGTTTCTTTTTCTATGGGTTCGCTCAAAAAATAAACTACGGCAACCTCGACCGGGCCCTCAGAAATTATCAGAACTGGGAAGTGGCGAATGCTGAAGTGAAGTTCGAGAACAGCCCGGGCTTTGGTTATCATGGAGGCGCGGAGCTTACGATCTACGTGACGGATCAGGTTGGCGTATCGTTGGAGACAAACTACCTCGTCGGCCAGGCAAAATTTCCAGTCACAGGTTCCTATACGGGCGGAGGTTCGTCGCTTCAAACACTTGACCTCGACCTGGCCGATGCAAAGATCGATTTCACAGGATACGAGTTTTCCGTCGGGCTCATTTTCAGTTCCGGAGCCGCGCCGCGAAAGCCGGCCAGGAGGAGACGATGAACCTTTAATGGAGAAGATGAATCTGTTAACGCTTGTCCTGTTCGTGATCGCACCGCTCGCCTGGAGCCAGCAAAAAATCCCGAATTATCAATCCTTTGCCATCGACAACCGGGAAGTTGTTTGGATGCAGGTATATCACCACGCCGACAGCGCGGGCACCCTTTCCTCCAATTTATTCCATCATCTCTCTGGAAAAGTCTGGATCGCTGAACTCCACTTCGAAGGCGCCGATATCATCGGAAAGCTCGTTGACTACCGTCCCGACTACAAACGTTATGGCGGAAGATACCTCAATACATCGTCCATTCTTCGCAACGGTTACTGGAACGGCCACGTGCGCATCAGCTTTAAGGATGGGAAATACCGGGTGTTCCTTGACGGTTTGCATTACCGCGCCCTTCAGCCAGCCACCGGATCCGGAAAGGCTACCATCGAAAAACATGAAGTGACTGGCTCGCTGACACAATGGGCCCTGGATGACTATCGCACCAGCTTCCGCAAGAACAGGATGAAAAACCTCGACATCCTGCACATGAGTTTCAAAGACAGTTTTACGCTGACCTACGACCAGCTAATCGACCGGGACTGGTGATTCGCGTCTAACTCCATCAACGAACACCGAAACGACAGCGTCAGAAAATCCAAACAGGTTCTTCAATCGATCAGCGTATTGGTCTGCATCCTTGCGGTGAAGAAAGTCGCCGGAAAATATCAGGATGCCGTCCGGAGTCTTCTCTGTTTCCACGCCGTAGGGTATTGGCGGGAACATCTGCCAGGCGCTGTCAGAGGGAAGGGTAGCTACCAGCACTTTATAGGTAACGATTGAATCCGGCGGGATAAAACCCGACTCGCGTATGCCCGTATTGTATTTGCGAAAAAGGGCGCGGGAATCGCTGATAAACGTTTCAAAGGCCAGGCGGTGCGCGGCCTCGTCGATAAACTCATCCCCCTGTGCCTCAAACGCGGCCACCGGAAGGACATAATACTTTTTTTGACGGTCCCGGTATACCCACTCAAGCATGTAGGACGCGCTATCGATCCGCGTGACCGAACTGTCGGCGGCATACGTGATTTTTTCGAGTTCAGTCACGACCATCAAGCCACCGTCGCGGTTGCGGGTGCGTTGACCCGAGACAAAGTTTCCAAGGGAGTAGACAACGAGCCGATTGCTGTCGGAAAGCCAGTGGATCGGTTGGAGCACGTGGGGATGAGACCCAACGACGAGATTCGCCCCGTGCCTGAAGCAATACTCAGCAACGTCTTTTTGTGAGCGATTCGCCAGCTGCTGGTATTCCACGCCCCAGTGCATGAACACAATGATAACATCCGGATTCATCAACTTCGCTTTTTCAAGATCCAACCTGATCCGAGCCGTATCGATCAGGTTGACGATGTTGGGCTTCGGAACGGGTAAGCCATTGGTGCCATACGTGTAATTCAGCAACGCAATTGCGAATCCATTCTTGTTCAAGAGCAAGGGATGATCATTCAGCCAGGAAAGAGTGTCTTCAAAAGTTCCGGTATGCGGAATTTCGAGGCTGTCGAGCATTTGGATCGTGCGCTCTATTCCCTTGCGGCCTCTGTCGGCGCTGTGATTGTTGGCGGTGACGAGCACGTCGATGCCCATGTCTTTGAGCGCGGGCACGAGTTCATCCGGTGCACTAAAACGCGGATAGCCTTTGTAAGGTGGCCCCCCCAACGTCAGCTCAAGATTTCCAATAGCCAGATCGACGGACTGGATATATGGTTTGATATATTGGAAACACGGTTGGTAATCGTATTTCCCGGCAGCCGAATCATAGGCTGCCGCTATTTGCGAGTCGTGTTGCATGATGTCGCCGAGAAACAACATTGACAGCCGGGTCGTGTCCTGGGCGAACGACGATGCGGCTATTGCAACGAGCAGGAGGATTAGTAGGCTTCGTTTCACGATACAATCATGATCTTATTTTCGGCCACAACAAAGACCCTGTCATTCTTTTGCGGGTAAATGCGTGCCAGGCCGGTGAACATACCAAACGCCGGGAGATATGCTTGTCGCGACCCGAAATAAAAACAAGGCAGCACAACTGACTGACGTCCCTTGCCGATGAGTTGGACGCCGGGATGAATATGTCCAGCGATGTTATATGCCGTGTCCGGAATTTCAGCGACCGGGTGATGCGTCAGCAGGAACTCCCGTATCCGCAGTTCATCATACACGCGAATTCCCTTGCGCTCGTACTGGCGTTCGCTCATGATGTCGTGGTTGCCCAGCACCAGTTCGAACGAGATCGATGAGAAATGTTTGACAACTTCACCAAAGACCTCCCATTCCGGGTTGTAATAGCTGTGAAAAAGATCGCCCAGGCAGATGATACGCCGGGGTCGTGTCAGATTCACCAACTCAACCAGGACCTCGATGTTCCGTTGATTGGCACCGTGGGGAACTGGGATACCCGACTTGCGGAAATGGTTGATCTTGCCCAGGTGAAGATCGGCCAGCAACAACGCACCCTCCCCTGTCCAATACATTCCTTTCTGCGGAAGCAATTCAAATTGTTCATTCAGGAGATCGAACTCCATAACGAATGTGCACCGTTTTTTGCCTGAAAATCTCAAAGGTAATGGATTGGCTATTCGCGCACTCCATATATTACCTTGTACGGCGGCCTTGACCGGTGCCATACCCGGTTGATTGTCCTACCGGGAATTACACATTGATCAGACCCGTTTGAGCACCACGATGGTAAAATAATTATCTGTAAATCAGCCCGTTAATCGTCATGGAGCCATGTTTCCAAAACTTAACACGCGGTTAACAATGACCCGGGGAAATTCGGCTAGATTGC
>CAZLWX010000056.1:0-23763 GCA_964563295.1 uncultured Roseivirgaceae bacterium
GTATGGATGCTGCCGTCATGCTCGACGACCGGGGATTCGTGGCTGAACTGAATGATACCAACCTTTTCATGATAAAGGACGGCGCGGTGCACACACCTCACGCCAGCGCCTGCCTTCACGGTATCACCCGTGGCCTGACACTCGAAGTCTGCCGCGACATTCATATTCCCGTACGCGAACAGGACTTGTCGCTCACCGAATTTTACAATGCCGACGAGGTTTTCGCAACGGGGACGATGGGCGAGCTGACTCCAGTTGTCGAGATCGATGGCCGTGCGATCAAGAATCGATCAAACAAGAAAATCCTGGAAACTATATATCAAAAATTTAAAACCTTAATACCCATGTATTCAGAACAATTTATCTAACAATGTTATGGCGACAAAGAAAAACAACCCCATTAAATTCCTGTCAGGCGAACGCTGGAAGGAGTTGGCCTTAAAAAAAGGCGTGACGACGAAGCGTTACGCGATCTCCAATCGCGGACGAATCGTCAGTTTCAAGAAAAAGATTGAGGACGGTTATGTGTTGCGACCGCGGCTCACGCAAGGCTACCCCAGCGTTACGATCGGCCGCGAAGCGAATCGTCAGAATCACTACCTGCACCGCCTTGTTGCGGAGTACTTTTCCAAAAAACCCAGCCCCAGGCATTCGTTCGTCATCCATCTCGACCACAAGAAAGACAACAACAGTGCGTCTAATCTCAAATGGGTTCGTCACGAAGAGCAAATTTCGCACGCCTTGAAAGATCCCAATGTACTTCTGCGGCAAAATCCCGAAGAAGGTCCTAAATTGAACGCGTCAAAGGTACGCCAGATCAAACGAGCATTGAAAGCCAAAAACCAACCAACCCTAAAAGCATTAGCTCGCCAGTTTCGCGTATCTGACATGCAAATTCATCGCATCAAGACCGGCGAGAATTGGTCACACGTAAAAGCTTAAACTGAGAAAATGAAAAACACACTGCTTGCCCTCCTGCTCATAGTCATTAGCCACAGCCTGCCCGGTCAGGCCGTCAGGAATCTGATAACCGCGAATCCCGAAAGCGCGGGAGTTTCTTCTGCACGGCTGAGTAGGATCGATGCCATGATTCAGGAGTTTATCGACAAGGAACAAACTCCCGGAGCAGTAGCTATGATCGTCAGGGATGGAAAGATCGTCTATCACAAAGCATTCGGCTATAGTGATGTGGCCGCGAAAACCCCGCTGAAAAAAGATGACATCTTTCGCATAGCGTCTCAGAGCAAGGCAATCACGAGTCTCGCCGTCATGATGCTGTGGGAGGAGGGCAAGTTCCTGCTGGATGATCCGGTCTCGAAGTACATCCCGGAATTCAAATCGCCAAACAGGCTGAAGTCGTTTAACAGCGCCGATTCTTCGTTCACCACCGAACCCGCGAGCGGCGAAATCACGATTCGACACTTGCTCACCCACACGTCGGGACTCGACTACCCCGTCATCGGCAGCAAAGAGTTTCAGGCGATTTACGCCAAGCATGGAGTGCCGAGTGGCATTGGTAATGATCGCTACGTGCTCGCTGATAAGATCAAGGTGTTGGGAACGCTTCCCCTAAAACACAATCCCGGCGAGAAGTGGACTTACGGGCTAAGTTATGACGTGCTGGGGTACCTGGTGGAGATCTGGTCTGGGATGAGCTTTGACAAATTTCTCAAAACCCGGATCTTCGATCCGCTCGGAATGAAGGACACAGGCTTCTATCTTCCGAAGGAAAAACATAACAGGCTTGTGGCTCTGCATGAGTATAAAGACGGCAAGCCTGTAAAAATGGAGAGCGCGCCGTTCGATGCCCTGGACCCCGATTATCCCAAACTTAAGGGGACATACTTCTCAGGCGGCGCCGGGTTGTCATCAACCACGGAGGACTACGCCAAATTCCTCCAGCTTTTCCTCAACAAAGGCGAGTTCAACGGCGTGCGATTACTCAGCCGCAAGACCGTTGAATTGATGATGACCGAACAGTTCCCGGCTCTGAATATCAACTATGGACTGGCGTTCGGCCTGGAAACCGAAGACAACGACCATCGTTCGGTATTCAGCCTCGGTTCGTTTTCGTGGGGTGGTGCGTTTGCTACAACGTACTGGGCTGATCCAAAGGAACGCCTGATCGGTCTCATCTATACGAACGTTTACGGGAATCCTTATTGGCAGATTAGCGAGAAATTTAAGTCGATGACCTACCAGGCGATCTCGGATTAATCGCGGTTGACTTTGATTTCGCGGTGATAGCCATTCGCCAGCTTGTTGAATGGCAGGTTTACAATCACCTCGTCACCATCGGTATACGCCTTGATTTTACTGATGTCGATGTAGTACGGCACATTCTTGTTGTATACAAATCGCGGTAGCTGGACAAGCCGCTCGCCGCTTTCGATATTGATAAAGAAAAAAATCGACAGGTTGTTGTTGTGCACTTCAACGTGAATATCCTCTACATTAATGCCGGGAACCTTGAGGCGGATCTCGCGATAATCCTCGTAGTGAACGACGTCCAGCTGAGGCTCGCTTACCCCGCCGTTTATCGTATTCAAAACGTCGATTGACGTAATCAGATCCAGATAGTTTGTCCTTTTCATCACTTTCTCCTCTTGCCTCTCACGTCGCAAGCTGTGTACCACATCACCACGGGCGACAAAACGACATCATAACTCGCCATTTTGACTTCCGTAGATTTACTTAAGCTGCCGAATTTTCACCAGATCGCGGCCGCCAAAGTGCAGGACTACACCGTTAAGTTTCAAAAAACTGTACCATCGCAAGCGGTGAACCGCCTGTTCAACAGGCACTTCTTTGCTCACGGCTGATTCACCTGTATCGCAACTTGAAAAAGAGCAAGGTGGACGCCAGCATGAGCGTGAGGAGATTGGCAGCGATGACAGGGACATCGTTTTCCAGGATGCCGTAAATCAGCCATAGTAGGACTCCTCCGCAAAAGAGCGTGAACATACCCAGCGACAGGTCGCGGGCCGAACGACTTTTCCACGTTTTGACTACCTGCGGCAAAAAGGAGGCGGTTGTCAGGCTCCCAGCCAGCAATCCGAGCAATTGAGTCAGATTCATATCTTCAATTTCGGCGACGAAGATAGGTTGGCGCCAGGCAGCGTTTTCGGGTTATGTAATAAATTTTCACACGCGTCAGTTTAAATCGTTTGCGGAAAATGTGTTGATGTGTCGACACTACCCGCTTTAGTCCCGCATTCGTTAGGGCATTGCTCCACTCCTTAATATATATAGGTTGTTCGTCGATTCATAAGTGTGCTCAGTTTGGCGAGGATTACCATGATAATAATCATAGGACTCGGCGACCGAAATCGTTTGTTTTTTCCTTTGAAATAACATACCTTGATTCACCAGCGAAAAATTCCAAGGTTATGGGAAAAGTCAGGAACATTATTCAGACAAAGGGCAGCACGATCTATTCGGTGTCCTCTGACACCATCGTGTATAATGCCATTGAGTTGATGTTTGAGAAAAGCATCGGCGCTCTGCTTGTGATCGACAAAGAAAAGTTTGTGGGCATTTTTACTGAACGGGATTATGCTCGCAGATTGGCCCTTAAGGGGAAATCATCGAAGGATACCCTCATTCGTGAAGTCATGACCGAGCGGCCAATCACCGTGACACTGGACACAACGATCGAGACCTGCATGAAGATCATGTCGGACAAGAAGATCAGGCACCTTCCAGTTGTAGAAAGTGAACAGAATGATAAGCTGGTCGGGCTTATTTCGGTGGGTGACGTTGTGAAGTTCATCATCGAAGAACAGAAGTTTATCATAGAGAATTTGGAGCAGTACATCAGTCATTGATGGAACTGTAACATAACTGCGCCGGTATGGGGTCCGGTGCAGGCACAGAATGGCAAGTGTAGTTGTAGTTTAAGAACGTTAAAATGGTTTGCTGGAGGCGAACCCGTTTTGGATAGCTTAAATGAAGCTGGTTTGCTGTGGCCCATACTGGCTTATGGGGCCATTGTTCTGAGCCTGGTATTTGTAATGCTGGGCCTTTCTTTTGTATTGGGGCAGCGTCATCGCGAGCACGCTACGCAAGAGCCTTATGAGGGCGGCATCCTGAGCGCCGGTTCGGCCCGGCTTCGCTTTTCGTCGCAGTTCTACCTCATCGCCATGCTGTTTGTCATTTTCGACGTCGAAACAATATTCATCGTCGCCTGGGCAATCGCATTCCCTGAATTGGGATGGTATGGCTATTTCGGTGTGACAATTTTTATCATCCTGTTGTTTGTCGTTCTCATCTATGAATGGCGAAACGGCGCCCTTGATTTCGGCCCCGATGGACGTAAAATACTCAGAGCCTATCGGCGTATTACCAACCAACGGCAATCGGATCGGGCGCTCATCGAAAAGATCAACAATGCTCAACACCAAAACTCCACATCCCCAACAGAGAAAAAATCGACGGTCTTATGAATTGGTGGCTAAGTAAAACAGATGAAAGCAAAGTCAGCGGCACAAGCTCGGTGGAGCAAACGCTCAAGCAGAGTGTCATGCTGACCACAGTGCAAGACCTTGTCGCCTGGGGCCGGAAGAATTCGTTGTGGCCCTTTCACTTCGGCTTGTCATGTTGTTTTGTCGAAATGGCTACCAGCATGACGCCCAAATACGACCTGGCTCGTTTTGGAGCTGAAGTCATACGCGGCACCCCGCGTGAGGCGGATGTGATGATCATTGCCGGAACTGTGTTCATGAAGATGGCGCCCATCATTAAACGCCTTCATGAACAAATGATGGAACCGCGCTGGGTTATATCGATGGGTTCATGTGCCAATTCGGGCGGCATGTACGATATCTACAGCGTTGTGCAGGGCGTAGACAAATTCCTTCCGGTGGACGTCTATGTACCCGGTTGCCCCCCGCGACCCGACGCATTCATGGATGGTATTGTCCTGCTCACACAGACTGTCGGTAAAGAGAAAAGACCACTGAGTTGGGTGATCGGCGAACATGGCGTGATCAAGCCCGAAAAGATTTCAGTTAAGGAGATGAGGCGTGAAAAGAGGCAAGCGATGACCTCTTTCAAGACGCCCGATGAAATATGAAGAATGGTGTGCGGCTTAACAGTGTGATGATGTAGCAAGTACGATATAGAGGCGATCACCGTTCGCAGGAGTTAGTATTCTATGGAGAAATTAAATAGTCCTTCAGAGCAATTGCGATTGAAGTTTGGTGAGGACGTATTCACCACTCAAGTTACCCGGGATGACATTCTTACTCTTTGGCTCCCTGCCGATCGTCTGAAAGAGGTTGCTGGTTTCCTCAAGAAGGAAATTCCTCAGCCTTATTCCATGCTTTACGATATCACGGCCATTGATGAGCGCAGCCGTGCGCGGCAAAATGGCGACGCCACTCATGAGTTCAGCCTGGTCTATCATTTCCTGTCGTTCGAGCGAAACAGCTTTCTAAGGCTCAAAGTGGCACTCAAGGGTGAGCACCCGACTGCGCCAAGCCTGGTTTCATTGTGGTCAAATGCCAGCTGGTACGAACGCGAGGTGTTTGATATGTTCGGCATCCGCTTCGAAGGCCACGCCAACCTGAGGAGGATCTTGATGCCACAGTCGTGGGAAGGGCATCCTCTTCGCAAAGAACATCCCGCGCGCGCTACGGAGATGGGTCCATTCCGGCTCTGGGATGAGAAAGTGGATGATGCACAGGAACTCCTTCAATTCAAGCCGGAGGAATGGGGCATGCAGCGGCAAAGCGAAGATGCCGATTTCATGTTCCTGAATATCGGGCCACAGCACCCGGGAACACACGGCGTGCTCCGCCTGGTTTTGCAACTGGACGGTGAAGACATCGTCGACATTGTACCCGATATCGGATTTCACCATCGCGGTGCAGAAAAAATGGCGGAACGCCAATCCTGGCACACTTATATCCCCTACACCGACCGCATCGATTACCTGGCAGGTGTCAACAACAACCTCGCCTACTTGCTGGCGGTGGAGAAACTCGCCGGAATACAGGTGCCTGAACGTGCGCAGGTCATTCGCGTGATGATGTGTGAATTTTTCCGCATCGCGAGCCACCTCGTCTGGTACGGCACCTTTGCGCAGGACGTCGGGCAATTGTCACCGGTATTCTACATGTTCACCGACCGCGAGAAAGTTTTCGACGTGGTCGAAGCCGTGTGCGGCGGACGCATGCACCCCAACTGGTTCCGCATTGGCGGCGTGGCGCAGGACCTGCCCAACGGTTGGGAAAAGCTCGTCGGTGATTTCCTGAATTATTTCCCGGCCAAACTCCGTGAGTATGATAAGATGGTGATGCAAAATACGCTGTTCAAGGCACGGACCGTGGGCATTGGCGTATTTACACTCGAGGAAGCAATTGAATGGGGCGCAACAGGCCCGGGTCTGAGGGCATGTGGCTTGCCATGGGACTTCAGAAAAACCCAGCCGTACTCCGGGTATCAGAACTTCGATTTCGAGGTACCTATAGCACAAAACGGCGACTGCTACGACAGGGCGGTTGTTCGCGTGGCGGAGATGCGTCAAAGCCTGAGGATCATAGAACAGTGCCTGCGCAATATGCCCGCCGGCCCGTACAAGTCGGATCACCCGCTCACCACGCCTCCGATCAAGAAGCACACCATGAAGGATATTGAAACCCTCATTACTCATTTTCTGAATGTGAGCTGGGGACCGGTGATTCCACCGGGAGAGGCTATGAGCTGTATCGAAAATACGAAGGGGGCCAACAGTTACTACGCGATCAGCGATGGCAATACGTCGCCGTATCGCCTGCGGATCAGGACTCCATCGTTCGCCCATATGCAAATGATGCCCTACATCAGCCGAGGCTATACCGTGGCCGACGTGCTGAGTATCTTGGGAGCTATGGATTATGTGCTTGCGGATATTGATCGTTGAACCGGATTTTATTATTGGATTACAGAATATATGTTATCGTCAGAGGAAATAAAGGAGATCGAAGAAGCGATCCGGATTGTACCGGCAAAGAAAGCGGCGTGCATCGAAGCCCTGAAAGTCGTGCAGTCGCACCGGCGATGGATATCCGACGAAAGCCTGAAAGATGTAGCCTCCTATATGGATATGACTACTGAAGAGCTCGATTCGGTAGCGACTTTCTATAACCTGTTGTTTCGCAAGCCTGTTGGTCGTCATGTGATATTGGTCTGCGACAGCATCAGTTGCTGGGTGATGGGTTACGAAAAAGTCCGCGACCATTTGTCGCAGAAATTGGGAATCAAGTTTGGAGAAACAACGCCCGACGACCGGTTTACCCTGCTTCCCAATTGTTGCCTGGGAACATGCGACACCGCGCCGGCGATGATGATCGACAACGACTTGTATCAGCATGTCACATTGGCGCAACTGGATGAAATACTAAGCAAATATCCCTGATTGATCATGCCCACGGCTAAAACAGAGAAACCCCTAACCGGACATATTCGCCCCGACAGGCAACCGCTCTCACTGAAAGAGTACGAGAAGATTGGTGGTTACGAGGCGCTGAAGAAGGCCTTAAAGACCATGGCGCCCAAAGATGTCCAGGCGGTGGTGAAAGAGTCCAATCTTCGGGGAAGAGGTGGAGCCGGTTTCGCCACAGGATTAAAGTGGAGCTTTGTACCTCTTGATGCACCGAAGCCGAAATATCTCGTTGCTAACGCCGATGAGATGGAGCCAGGAACATTTAAGGACAGGATTTTGCTTGAAAGCACCCCACACCAGCTCATCGAGGGGATGATTATCTCCGCATTCGCCATACAGGCGGATCAGGCATTCGTGTTCCTCCGGTGGGCGTACAAGACCGCGGCGAATGTGATCACCCGCGCCATCCACGAGGCGTATGAGGCTGGCTACCTTGGAAAAAACATTTTGGGGTCAGGGTTCGATCTCGACATGCACCTGCACACCGGTGTGGGCCGATACATGTGCGGAGAGGAGACAGCGTTGCTCAACTCCCTTGAAGGCAAGCGCGCTACTCCGCGAGCCAAACCCCCGTTCCCCCAGATCAGCGGTTTGTTCGGGAGACCAACGATCGTCAACAACGTAGAGACCTTGTGTTGTGTGCCCCACATCGTAAAGAATGGCGCGGCGTGGTTCGAGGGCCTGAGCCTTACCAAGGATACAGGAACAAAGATCTTCGGCATCAGCGGAAAAGTGAAAAAGCCGGGAGCGTGGGAATTGCCCATGGGGATTACCATGCGCGAACTGATTGAGGAGTATGGAGGCGGCATGCAGGATGGCGTGAAATTCCGTGGAGCATTGCCGGGCGGAGCATCAGTAGACTTCCTCGTAGAGGAGCATCTCGACGTGAAGCTCGACTATACCAATGTTGCCGCCGCCGGCAGCCGCCTGGGAACCGGTACTTTAATCATTCTCGACGACAAGACGTGCCCGGTGGGTTTCGTCAAAAACATGGAGTACTTCTTTGCCCAGGAATCGTGCGGCTTCTGTACACCATGCCGCGAGGGTTTACCGTGGGTTGCCAAGATTCTCAACTCGATCGACGAGGGTGTAGGACGCATGGAAGATATCGAACTCCTTCACTTCCATACGCGCTATCTCGGACCCGGAAACACATTTTGTGCCCTTGCTCCCGGAGCGATGGCTCCGTTGCAGAGCGCATTAAAATATTTTAAGGACGATTTTGAAAAACATGTTCACGGACAGAAATGTCCATGGAAATAAGAATTGAAGGTGTAGGAGTCGCCTCACTCGCGCCCCATCACCACACGGAAAATAACTGACGATTATGCCGATTCTGTACATCGATAACAAACCCTATGAAGTAAAACCGGGCAAGAACCTGTTGGAGACGTGCCTCAGCCTGGGGTTTGACCTCCCTTATTTTTGCTGGCACCCGGCCCTGGGTTCGGTCGGAGCCTGTCGCCAGTGCGCGGTAAAGGTGTACAAGAACGAAGAAGACACCAGGGGCCGGCTGATCATGTCCTGCATGGAGCCCGTTTCCGACAATCAACGCATCTCCATTGAGGACGAGGAAGCTGTAGCGTTCAGGTCGAACATCATTGAGTGGTTGATGACAAACCATCCGCACGACTGTGCAGTGTGCGACGAGGGTGGTTCCTGCCATCTGCAGGACATGACTGTGATGACGGGGCATGCCTACCGGCGATTCAAATACAACAAGAGAACGTATCGCAATCAGAACCTCGGACCATTCCTGAACCACGAAATGAACCGCTGCATTCAATGCTACCGGTGCGTGCGGTTCTACAAAGACTTTGCCGGCGGGCGCGACCTGGATGTGTTCGCTTCCAAGAACAATGTGTACTTCGGACGCGCTGAAGACGGGACGCTCGAGAACGAGTTCAGCGGCAACCTCGCTGAAGTTTGCCCGACGGGCGTATTCACCGATAAGACCCTGAAAGAGCACTACACCCGCAAATGGGACCTCACTATGGCTCCATCGGTTTGTCACCATTGCAGCCTGGGCTGTAATACCATTGCCGGTGAGCGTTACGGCGAACTCCGGGTAATCATGAACCGGTACAATGGCGATGTCAATGGTTATTTCCTCTGCGACCGGGGCCGGTATGGTTACGAATTTACGAACGCACCCGACAGGATTCGCCAGCCGATTGTCAATCAACAGCCCGCCGATGAGAACACCCTGCTGAAGGAAGTGGCATCTGCCATCAAGGAGGGAAAGGTTATCGGGATTGGTTCACCTCGGGCGTCGCTGCATTCGAACTTTGCCCTCAAATCCCTTGTCGGCGAAGACTGTTTCTATCACGGTGTGTCGGATCCCGAGCATGATCTGGCGGAACTCGTGATCAAAGTCTTGTCTGAAGGTCCGGCCAGGACGCCGTCGATGCGTGAAGTTGAAAATGCCGACGCGGTGTTCGTATTGGGTGAGGATCTCACGAATACTGCTCCCATGCTAGCCCTGGCCGTGCGGCAGGCCGCGCGTCAGCAACCCTTGAACGATGCGTCAAAGTCTCATATTCCAGAATGGCACGACGCGGCTGCGCGCGAGATCGCCCAGGAGAAGAAAGGTCCTGTATTCATTGCCACGGCCAGTCCCACGAAGCTCGATGATGTTGCGACGGCTACATTCCGCGCCACTCCAGACGAGATCGCACGCCTGGGATACGCCGTTGCTCACCTCCTTGACCCCGCCATCCCTGCCGTTAACAAGTTGTCGGCAGAAACAACTGCCCTGGCCGAACAGATAGCCAAAGCATTAACATCCGCCGAAAGGCCGGTGATTATATCGGGCGCCTCATGTGAAGGCAAATCCGTCATTAAGGCCGCGGCCAACGTCAGCTGGGCGCTCCATAAAAAGAATTCGCAAGCTGGCATTGTGCTCACTCTTCCCGAGTGCAACTCCATGGGATTGGCCATGATTGGTGGCCACCGGTTGGACTCGGCGTTCAATGCCGTTCTCAACGGACATGCGGACACCGTCATTATCATGGAGAACGACCTGTATCGCCACGGCAAGGTCGACAAGGTGAACAAGTTCCTTGAACAGTGCCGGAAAGTGATTGTGCTGGACTACTCCGAGAGTCCGACAACAAAGAAAGCCCACATCGTATTTCCTGCCGGCACGTTTGCCGAATCCGATGGAATCCTGGTCAGCAACGAGGGACGCGCTCAACGGTTTTTCCAGGTTCACGAGCACCCGGAAACGATCCAGGAAAGTTGGAGGTGGTTGCTCAAGGTGGCCGCGCTTACCGGAAACGAGACGCTCGGCAACTGGAAGAATTTCCAGGACGTCACACGTGCCATCGCGGCGGCGGAGCCTATGTTGCGCAACATCGAAAAGGTCTCGCCTCCGCCAGACTTCCGGATGGCTGGTCAAAAGATCCCCCGCGAGCCGCACCGCTACAGTGGTCGTACTGCCATGCGTGCCCACATCAACGTGAGTGAACCGAAACCCCCGGTCGACACCGATTCACCGCTGTCTTATACCATGGAAGGATATAGAGGTCAGCCGCCCTCATCTATCATACCGTTTTTCTGGTCACCAGGTTGGAATTCAGTTCAGTCCGTGAACAAATACCAGGAGGAGATTGCGGATTCCCTCAAGGGAGGTGATCCCGGTGTGCGACTGCTGGAACCACGGGGCATCGCTACCTACTTCACCATCGTACCGGAACCTTTCACGCCTTTGAAAGAACGCTTCTGGACAGTTCCGTTGTATCACATATTTGGTTCGGAGGACCTGAGCGCGCGAGGGAAAGCAGTCGGAAAACGTGTTCCGAAGCCGTACGTGATGTTAAATAAGTCGGATGCAGACGAATTAGCGGTGGCGGAGGGAAGCGAACTCGAGTTTGAGATCGATCGTCAGGCCTACAAATTACCCGTAGTCATCAACGACGGGTTACCCAAGGGTGTTTCAGGATTGCCATACGGATTGCCGGGACTCCCGTTCGTCGAGCTACCGGCATGGTCAATATTAAAGAAGTCGTAAATGGAAGACGGAATTCATCCCATGCTGATCGTCGCCGGTGTACTCGGTGGAGTCATGGCGATTGCACCACCGCTCATCTGGTTGGAACGCCGGATGCTTGCACTTTGGCAGGACCGTTACGGCCCGAACCGCGCAGGATTCTTCGGCCTGTTTGTGGTTCTCGCCGATACAATCAAGCTATTTTTCAAAGAAGACTGGATTCCTCCCTTTGCCGACAAGATGGTGTTCACCATCGCTCCGGCGATTGTGATGATCGCCGCGCTTATGGGCTTTGTCATCATCCCATTTGCTCCGGGATTTGTGGTAGCGGACCTCAACATCGGAATTTTGTTTTTCCTCGCAACATCGTCCATGGGAGCCTACAGCATCATCCTCGGCGGATGGGCATCAAACAACAAATATGCGTTGCTGGGATCGATGCGCGGTGCTGCGCAAATGATCTCTTATGAAGTATTTATGGGTCTCTCCCTCATGGGCGTGGTTGTCATGACTGGATCGTTCAGCTTGCATCGGATTGTAGAAGCCCAGCGCGACATGTGGTTCGTGATCCCTCAGTTCGTGGGCTTCGTCACATTTTTGATCGCCGGAATTGCGGAAACACACCGGCTGCCTTTTGATATCCCGGAATCGGAAAGTGAAATCATCGCCGGCTTCCACTCGGAGTATTCCGGTATGAAATTCGGTATGTTCTTCGTCGGCGAGTATGTCGGCATTATATTGATCTCGTCGTTGACGGTGTGTTTGTTCTTCGGTGGTTGGCTGGGCCCCGATTTCCTTCCGCCGATAGTTTGGTTCGTCATCAAGACATTCGCGTTCATCTTCCTGTTCATATTGCTCAGGGCGTCTTTGCCGCGCCCACGGTACGATCAGTTGATGGATTTCGGATGGAAGATACTGTTGCCGATCACGATCATTAACCTGATGATAACGGCGGCAGTAGTATTGTGGAACAATGAAAGTATCCCGCGACCTTTTTAGAAGTTAAGACATAAAGAAGAGATTATGTGGAGTATCATCAGAAGTATGTGGCTCGTATTCCTGCACATGTTTCACAAGCGTGAGACGATCCAGTATCCCGAGGAAAAGGCCAAACTGACAGCGCGCTGGAGGGGCAGGATCGTGCTTACCCGTGATCCTGATGGCGGTGAACGCTGCGTGGGATGCTACCTGTGTGCGGCGGCTTGTCCTGTAGACTGCATCTCACTGCAAGCCACGGAGGATCCCACGGGCCGTCGTTATCCCGAGTTCTTCAGGATCAATTTCTCCAGGTGCATCTTCTGCGGATATTGCGAGGAGGCTTGCCCCACCTATGCCATCCAATTGATACCCGACTTTGAAATGGCGGAATACAATCGACAAAACCTGGTCTACGAGAAACGAGACCTGCTGATCGATAGTCAGGGGAAATATCCGGGTTATAACTACTACAAGGTAGCCGGCCTTGCCATCGGTGGCAAAGACAAAGGCCAGGCGGAAAACGAGAATCCCCCAGTTGATGTAAAAAGCCTATTGCCCTGATATGGACGTAATATTCTATATAGCTTCTTCGGTAGCGGTTCTTTCTACGATCATGGTAATCACGCGTTACAATATGGTACATGCGCTGATCTACCTCGTCATTTCCTTCCTCTCGATCTCGGTGGTACTTTTTGTACTCGGAGCCCCGTTTATCGCCGCACTCGAGGTGATCATTTACGCCGGAGCCATCGTCGTGTTGATCATATTCGTGATCATGATGTTAAACCTGCGCGAGGAGACCGTCCAGCAGGAAAAGTCGTGGCTTACAAGGCAGATCTTTATTTTCCCTGCCGTGTTGTCGCTAATCCTGCTTGCCGAAGTGATCTACATCATTATGTCGAACGACGCGGGAACTATGCAGAACCATTCAGTCGACGCCCGATCCGTGGGAGTATCACTCTACGGACCCTATGTGATTGGAGTCGAGCTGTGCGGCATATTGTTAATGTCGGGAATTGTGGGTGCCTATCACCTCGGCCGGCAGAAAAAGAAAATTGTACATCGGTTCCTGGAAAAAGTTGACGAATGAAGCACTTACCCGTTGAAGCCGGCCTGTTGCTGGCAGCGATTCTCTTCGTACTGGGTCTGATCAGTGTTCTGATCAGACGCAACATCATATTCATGTTGATTTCGGTGGAGATCATGCTAAATGCCGCGGGACTTGCCTTCATCGTTGCGGGTGCGCGTTGGGGACAGCCCGACGGCCAGGTGATGTTCATCTTTATTTTGACGATGGCAGCCGCCGAGGTATCGGTCGGCCTTGCGTTGATATTGCAGCTTTACCATCAGCTTAAGACACTCGATGGTGATGCCGCCAACAAGATGAGAGGTTAATAAACCGGCAACCGGACTTTTTTTCCTGTTGCCTTTTGAAAATAATAATTCGCTATGGAAGAGCTCTTATGGCTGATCCCGGCTTTACCGCTGGCCGGCGCGTTCATACTGATCGTCTCAGGAGGAAAACTACCGCGAAATGTCGCCGCGGTTGTCGGATCTGGCAGCGTCGGCCTCAGCGCATTGCTGACCATCATCCTGGGAGTGGATTTCCTTCAAGACTCTACGCAAGTTTTGCGGCAGGAATTGTGGACGTGGATGAGCGCTGGAAATTTTTCAACATCCTTCGCCTTTCACCTGGACGCCCTTTCGATGGTTTTCATCTTCGTCATCACCTTCGTTGGCTTCCTGATCCATCTGTATTCCATCGAATTCATGTACGACGATGAGGGCTTCGCCAGGTTCTTTACGTTCCTGAACCTCTTCGTTTGCTCGATGCTCATCCTGGTCCTGGCCGATAACCTCGTCCTGATGTACCTGGGCTGGGAAGGCGTCGGACTTTGCAGCTACCTCCTGATCGGATTTTGGTATAAGGAGGAGAAAAATGGATATGCGGCCAGGAAAGCATTTATCATCACGCGCGTTGGTGATACGGCCATGGCCATCGGCCTGTTCATGCTCTTCAAGACGTTCGGCACGTTGCACATCCAGGACATCCTCACGCAGGCACCTCAAACCTGGACCGTGGGCTCTGACCTTGCTACCGCGATAGCACTTCTCCTGCTGGGAGGAGCCGTTGGAAAATCCGCTCAACTGCCACTACAGACCTGGTTGCCCGATGCCATGGCGGGACCGTCACCGGTAAGCGCCCTTATACACGCAGCCACGATGGTGACAGCGGGGGTATACCTCATTGCGCGTACGCATGTCATTTTTGAACTCTCGCCGACGGCGATGCTTTGGGTCGCCACCATCGGTTCGGTCACGCTCCTCATCGCGGGCTTCAGCGCTCTAACGCAGTTTGACCTGAAGCGGGTACTTGCCTATTCTACGATCAGTCAAATTGGATATATGTTCCTTGCCCTGGGTGTCGGTGCCTGGTCATCGGCGATCTTCCATTTCATGATTCACGCTTTCTTCAAGGCATTACTCTTCCTCGGCGCCGGCGCCGTGATCATGGTCTTGCATCACGAGCATGACATGTTCAAGATGGGCGGACTTAAAAACAAGCTTCCAGTCATTTACTGGACATTCCTCATCGGTTCGGGCTCACTTGCCGCACTGCCTTTTATTACCGCGGGCTTCTACAGCAAAGACCAGATTTTGTGGTTGGCGTGGGCTGGTGAGCGCGGGAACGCGTGGTTCTTCTTCGCAGCCTTGATCGGCGCGTTTGTGACAGCGATTTACACTTTCAGAATGGTATTCCTTACTTTCTTCGGTGAGGAGAAAACTCACGTTGGCCATCCGGTCGGAACACTAATTACCATTCCGCTTGTTGTCCTGGCCTTTCTTTCCTTGTTCGGAGGCTTCATCGAACTGCCTCATACGCTTGCACACGTTGAATTATTCGCCTCGTTTGTAAAGCCGGCGCTGCCGGCTGTGGAACTAAAACATGGCGTCGAGAGCGCCGAATGGATCATTCAATTAAGCGCTGCGGTGTTATGCCTTACGGGAATCTATGTCGCTTACTTCTTTTATATGAAACGCCCCGATATGCGCGCGGAACTCAAGAGCTCGATGATCGTGCTGAACCGCTTCTGGTTTTCCGGCTGGGGCTTCGACGCCTTGTACAACACGCTTTTTGTTAAACCGTTTGTCTACTTGTCAAGGGTCAACAAGGGCGATGTGATTGATAAGTTTTACAATGGTCTGGTTACAGTTTCCACCTACGTTCATAACCAACTGGCAAAAACACAGAATGGTGTCATGCGATGGTACATCATGGGAATTGTGATCGGCGCCATCTTTGTCTTGTCGATAGGTTTGATCTTATCCTTATAGGGATGACAACACGATTCAATGTTTTCACCGATAATACTTTAGTCCGATGATATTAGTCTGGTTCATACTGATTCTGATGGTTGGTGGAATAGTCGCCTGGATATCCGGCCGCGTCAGCGAAGAAGCTCCAAAATGGATCGCGCTGGCGGCGACGATCCTTGACCTGGTGCTGGTCGTCGTCCTGTGGACCGACTCGGGCACTGAAATCGTGTTGACTGAATCGTCATGGATTGCGCGCTACACCGCGGAATGGATTCCGACGTTTGGGATCAGCTTCAGCCTGGCACTCGATGGGTTGAGCTTGTTGATGCTCCTCCTCACCTTTTTCCTTGGAGTGCTTGGCGTGGCCTGTTCGTGGAACGAGATTCAATACCGTCCTGGCTTTTATTATTTCAATTTGTTGTGGGTGCTGGCAGGCATTAGTGGTGTTTTTCTGACCATGGACTTGTTCCTGTTCTACTTTTTCTGGGAAGTCATGCTTATACCGATGTACTTCCTTATCGGGATCTGGGGTCACGAAAACAAAACGTACGCCGCATATAAGTTCTTCATCTTCACGCAGGCGAGTGGATTACTTATGTTGTTGGCGATACTCGGCTTGTATTTTATACATGGCGCTACAACGGGAACGTACACGTTCAGCTACTTCGACTTGTTAAACACATCGTTCTCACCTGAAACCGGACGGCTCCTCATGCTCGGATTTTTGGCGGCGTTTATCGTGAAGCTTCCGGTGGTACCATTCCACACGTGGCTTCCCGACGCACACTCGCAGGCTCCCACTGCCGGAAGTCTGATCCTGGCGGGGCTGCTGCTCAAGACCGGCGCGTACGGATTGTTGCGATTTGTGCTACCGTTGTTCCCACTTGCCAGCGCGGAGATCGCCCCATGGGCCATGCTGGCGGGTGTCATTGGAATTCTCTACGGTGCCGCTCTGGCATTCTCGCAGACTGACCTCAAACGATTGGTCGCCTACACCAGCGTCAGCCATATGGGTTTTGTAATCCTTGGCGTATTTGCCTTCAACGAGATTGCCATGCAAGGCGTCGTGATGCAGATAATCACTCACGGAATTAGTACAGGCGCGTTGTTCATTATCGCCGGGACGCTGTATGAACGTCTTCACACCCGCGACCTGTTGAAGATGGGGGGCTTCTGGACGAAGATGCCATTTATGGCGACGATAACGCTCATCTTTTCAATGGCGTCTCTGGGCTTGCCTGGACTCGGTAATTTTGTCGCTGAATTTCTCACGCTTATCGGCGCCTGGCAGGCCAACAAGTTGATGACTGTCTTTGCGACGATCGGGTTGATATTCGCCACCGTGTACTCGTTACGCATCATGCAAAGAATCTATTACGGTTCTGAGATAGAAACACATCATCCACTTCCCGACCTGAGCTTGCGCGAAAAATTGATCCTCGTTCCGATGGTTATCGCTATTATCTGGCTGGGAGTTTATCCGCAAAGCATTTTGAAGACATCGCACCGTCCGGTGTTGGAAGTACTCGACGAGGCTTCGGCACAAACGCCGGTGAACGAAACTGATACAGAAGGAATGCACCCCATGTTAGTGAAAAATTCAGGCAATCATGAGTAAAACGGATTTTCTAAATGTCATTCCGCTCTTTATTCTAACGAGTTCAGCGATCCTGATCATGTTCTCGATTTCGGTAAAACGAAATCACAAATTGATCTACGTGATCACCGCGTTGTCGCTGCTGGCGGATTTCATTTATATCTCAACATACAACGCCCGTATAAAATGGGTGATTGAACCGCTGTTTGTTTTCGATGGCTTTGCTATTTTCAACATGGGACTCATCCTGCTGACGGCCCTGGCGGTGACGATGATTTCGTACGCTTATTTTGAGCAGCGGGAAGAACGCAAGGAAGAGTATTACATTCTGTTGATCCTCGCAACTCTTGGAGGCTGCGTGTTGGTAATCAGCAAGCATTTTGTCTCGTTGTTCCTCGGGCTGGAGATCCTCAGCGTTTCGCTTTATTCGATGATCGCTTACCTGCGTCGGCGTGAAAAATCAGATGAAGCGGGTTTGAAGTATCTCATCATGGCAGCGTTTTCTTCCGCCTTTATCTTGTTTGGAATGGCATTGGTTTATGCCGTCACAGGCACGATGGAGTTCTCGGGGATCGCCAGGGCTATGAGTGGTGGCGGAACTGACTTGCCGATACTGCTGATCGCCGGTTTTGGATTGATCACCGTCGGCGTGGGGTTCAAACTCAGCCTTGTGCCTTTTCACATGTGGGCAGCGGATGTATATGAAGGCGCTCCTGCTCCGGTTACTGCATTCATCGCCACGATCTCGAAAGGTGGAATGATGGTGTTCCTTGTCCGATTCTTCAATTCGGTGAACGGATACAATTACGATACGCTGGTTATTACGTTCTCCGCGATTGCCATTGCGTCGATGTTCACTGGCAATTTCCTCGCCCTTCGTCAGGGCAACGTGAAACGGATTCTGGCCTATTCGTCCATCGCGCACATCGGCTACCTGCTAGTGGCCTTCCTCGCCGGTGGAAGTCTCGGCATGGAAGCGGTGAGCTTCTACCTGGTGGCTTATTTCATCACGACCGTCGGCGCGTTCGGGATTCTGGCCACCTTGTCTGACCGTGACCGCGATGCTGAGCGGATCGATGACTACCGAGGCCTGTTTTGGCGCCGCCCCTGGACAGCCGCGAGCCTTTCAGCTATGTTGATGTCACTGGCTGGCATCCCGCTTACCGCTGGCTTTGTCGGTAAATTCTACGTCATCGCTGCGGGCGTCAATACCAGCCGATGGCTTCTCGTCATCATGCTTGCCATCAACAGCGCTCTTGGCTTGTTCTACTATATTCGCATTGTGGCGATCATGTTTGAACGCCATGAAACTGAAGCACGCCCAAGGAGGATGCTACGACCGGGTGTGTACCTCGTCAGTGGTGTCACACTGGCCGTTCTCATGGGGTTGCTCGTTTGGGTAGGCGTTTACCCCGAATGGATCATGGATGTTATCCGTGAAATGGTGAACAATTAGGCCGCAATCCTCATGAAGCACGCGTAGGCCTTACAATAGTTTAGCACCATTATATAGTCTTTCAACACTCGCATGCCAATAGAGGCGTAGTTGTGCCATGCCGATTCTATGACTGCAACAGGCAATGAGGTCATCACCAGGCCGGGATTGATCCAAAGTGTCTCCGCAACCATTTCATGACCGGTGATCTCTCCATTAAATCCTATCCCGACCGGCTTTCCTTCTCCGTCTGCAAGATCATCGATGTCTGTTGTCTGCAACACCAACGCCAGGCTTGAGCCAGTGTCGATCATCAGGTCAAGTTGCCGGTCATCCGCTGACAGCATGATCTCGGAAGCCATCATCGGCCTGGAATCTTTGATGGTGATGGGCACGCTGGTGTACCCACTTCGGGGATTCGACTTCATCGCGGGCCGAAACGTAATCGTCGACGCCCGGGGATTCAACTCTACCTCAAACTTGAGAAAAATGTCGTAGCCTATAACTCCGTCTACCCGGTTATACGACGCGAGAACGCCCCTGCGCGATGACACCACTATCGGAATGCGTTCGCCGATCACCCTGCCTATAGACACTTTATTATTGAGCGCGACGCTTCCGCTCACGGGTTGGCCAGTGCCCAATCCCGAAAATTGAATCGGCCTATCCTGCTTGTGAGGAAACAACGCGCTGAAGCGTTTCCCGAATAGTACCAGGTTTCTGCACCCGGTATCCAGGATAAGATTGACCGATATAGAATCGTTGATCACTACGGGCAAGACGATCAAATGATCAACCGACCGGTATGAAATGGTCATTTCATCAACTGAGTCGGGAAGCGAGAACCCTGAATTGGGATTCGAGAACGCGGCGCCAAAAAGCAACACCAAACCTGCGATGGATGCTGAACGGTAGAAGGTTTTCATGAGGTAGAATTTTCGTTTAAGAAAATCTACCTGTACCATCTACGGTGTGCTACCCGTCAGAAGGCGGATTTTCGTGTTCAGTCGGATGGTCGATTCGGAATTAGAACAGCATGGTTTCACTCAGACTCGGTAGATGTGTCGGTAAAATCAAGGCTTGCACATACCCCTTCTGGGGGGCAATCACCAACATCAAAGCACCAATCCCGATAGCTATCGGGACTATCGGGATTGGACATTGACAATTGGGATTTTCCTTGTGCTTTGGTGCTTGGTTATTGGTGCTTGCGAAGCTATAGGTTGTCGAGGAACGGTCGTCTTCGCTCAAGCTTGAGATCCTGGAGAACAGAAGCTTTGACCGCGATCGTGAAATTGTAAGATTGGAATCTGCCAAACGGCACCCAGGTGAAATTCATTGTCCAACAGTGTAAATCGCGAGATATCCCCATGTTCGTCTGTGTGAACTCACGCGATTCAAAATGGTACCCGGAATTGTAGGTAATCTTCCACTTCTCGGACAGCGATAAGTCTCCCGAAAACTGTAGGCTCTGCGTTATTTTTGGATCCTGATTTATCTGGTGAGAATAATTCATATTGAAACCCACCCGCACACTCCACGGGATATCAAAATCGACATAGGTATCGACGTTCTGAATCATATATTCTTTATCGTGCTCGGCGATATTCGACTGGGCTATCTTCTGACGGGTCTGCTGATTTTGTTGCCGCTTCTTCGGGTTCAGGTTGGTGCTCACCGCCAGAGTCGCGTTAGTAATCTTGCCAAGTCGACCTCCGCGCCATGCCAATGCATCCACCCTTCTCTCTATTTCTGCACCTGTCTCGGTGACGGTGGTCACATAGTTATACGGGTCAAGCGTTGCCGCCAGGTTAATATTGATCGTATTGTCGAGTACGTTGGTATTCGCCGAGATACCGACGGTAGAGAGCTTGAACGAATCGGCGCGAATATTGTAGCTCGCATTGAGCGAAAGATTATTCAGCAACATCACCTTCCGTTCAACCGAGTCCTTGGCAGTCTTCACTTTCATCTCCAGGTTGTTTCCAATCGAGAATCCGAGCGCTCCCGACCTGCCTAGTGTCGATCCGCCATACACAAATCCCTGATGTCTGTCCTTATAGACCACCCTGCCGGTACGATCGGCCAATGCATCGAAATAATCCGGGTTCTGGCTGAAGTCTGGCGCGTATCCAAATGAAACACTCGGGTTGATGACGTGCCGGATTGCCTTCACCTTGCTATTGGGATTCCTGATGAAATACATTCCATAAATCCGTGTGGTTAACCCCGCGCTTGCAGTATAGTTGCCGATCCGGCTGAAGCCTCTCACCGTATCCGTAGAATACGTATTCAATGCCGGGTCGTAGCTCCACTTGAGTTTTTCGAAATACCATTTCTCTTCATAGCTCATCGAAGGTGTGACGGTGAAGAACTTCAGCAGTTTGAAGGAATAGGACATCGGAAGGGAGTGACGGATGCCTTTCCGGGCATTGTTGAAGAACACCGGAAGATTTTCGAAGGTGAACGGTGCAATACTGTCGGTCGTTGCCGAAGGTTTTAGACGGCCCAGGTTATTGGTGATTCTGTTCGTTGCATTCATCGCATAACCGATGGAGAAGTTGTCGAGTGGGCCGATCTTACCTTTCCGCTGAAACGGGTAGATGTTCGTCATATTGATAGCCAGGGTCGGCAAGGGCAAATCGACTAACCGGGTCCTGAGGTCCTGGGTGTGGCTTAGATTAACCGAGGCCGAGAACGGCGTGCCGGCAAAACGCTTGCTATATGAGACGTTGGAGTTAAGCTTCCGGCTAATATTACTGAAACGGTTGCTGGTGAGTTCACCCACGTCGCCGTACATAAGGTTGTTATTACGGTTGTACGTAGCAGTGGCTGCGTTCACCGAAGCCGCAAACCGGCCCGTGCCTTTTGTTTGCGGCGAGTGACTCCAGGTGATACGGAAGTCGTTGGAGACGTTGGTGTCTTCGATGTTTTGACCGAGCCGGTTTTTGGAATAGCTGAATCTCAGACTCCCATTATACTTATAACGCTTTACATAGCTGGAGTTAGCGTTCAGGGCGAGGGCGCCTTTGCTGTAGATATCGCCCGTGATAGCGAGTTTGACATAGTCGCTGATATCAAAAAAATATCCTCCGTTGCGCAGATTGAATCCTCTTCGTCTTTCTTCGCCGTACGATGGAAAGATGATTCCGGATTTGCTTTCGCGTTGAGCGGGAAACATTCCAAAGAGGAAACCTGCCGGTAAAGGAATGCCGTTGAATTCAACATAGAAAGGTCCCGCGACGATTTTATCGTCCGGGATAGCCTTGGTCTTCGTGGCGATTATCCGGAAGTGCGGGTGCTCAAGGTTGCACGTTGTATAGCTATTGTTGACGCTCAGGATTTCGTTCTTTTCGTTCTTGAACGCGGCGGTGCTTTGCAGATATCCATCACCTTGTTGTGTTACCACCTCGACGATCCGGGCCCGGCGTGTCTTGAAATTGTAGATCATGCCCCTGGTTTCGTAGAGTTCACTTCCGTCACGGAAGATTGGATAACCAATCCGGTTGCCCAACGAGTCGCGGCGGCCCTGGGCTGTGATCGTGTTGTTGGCATAGTCGATTATGATCTCTTCGGCTTCGAGCTCGATATCACCATAAGTGATCTTAGCGGCGCCATAAAGCCAAATCGTCTTTCCTGTGATGCTGGCCCGGATAGAATCTCTGGCCGAATAGTTGATGGTAGTCTCAATATCACCGCGGGGTGGCACGGTATCGCCTTGCGCAACCGCGGTGTCAGTCAACAGGGGATTTTGCGCGGGAGATTTTGGGATGGTATCAGACTTAAACTGTGCAGAATCCGTTTGATGAGGTAGCGGTCGGGCAGGGTTTTTTAGAGTTCTTTCGACCTGGGCGCGGGCGGAAAAAGCTGCGAAAACAATGACGGAACAGACCAGGAAAAAGCGCCGCACAAGACCCAATTTGAACGTGAGATCTTTAAGATTTAGCGAAAAATTCACAACTTTGCGTAAAGTTATTGCAAATAGTTTGAACATTTTAATGCCCGTTCGGAATATTGGACTATACGCGGTGCTAATAGCAATAACCCTGCTAAACTCGTCCAGCAGCCCGATCAAGCACGAATTCAAAGTCGATGTTGTCGTCATCGACGCGGGGCATGGCGGCAAGGACCCGGGTACTCGCGGCAAGAAGGCGCTGGAAAAAGACATCGCCTTAAAAATCGCCCTCAAGACTGGTCAATATATCGAAAAGTACATCCCGGGAGTCAAAGTGATCTACACCCGGAAAGATGACCGTTACCTCGCCCTGGATGAAAGGGCCGATGTCGCCAATAAGGCCAAGGCCGACCTCTTTATTTGTATCCACGCCAATGCCCTGGTCGGAAGTAAAGCCTCTGGAACGGAAACTTATGTGATGGGTCTTCATAAAGATGAGCAAAACATGGAGGTTGCCAAGCGTGAAAACTCGGTGATCCTCATGGATGAGAATTACCACGAGCGGTATGAAGGGTTCGATCCCGAAAGCCCGGAATCATATATTCTTTTCTCATTGACACAAAGCGCGTTTATGGAGAGCAGCCTTCTTTTCGCGCAGAAGGTGGAAGAACAATTCAAGCATCGAGTCGGCCGAAAAAGCCGCGGAGTAAAACAAGCAGGCTTTTGGGTATTATGGGATACAGCCATGCCCAGCGTCCTCATTGAGACAGGCTTTCTATCAGACCCCCTGGAAGAAGAATTCCTGATGACCGAACACGGTCAGGATTTGATTGCTTCGGGAATCTACCGGGCATTCAAAGAATACAAAAGTGAGGTAGAATCCATAAATTGACCCTATATTCAGGGCAATCTGGTCTGTAAAATCCCCTAACGGATGAAGATATCGAAAGAAGTTAAGGTAGGACTGTTCACGATTTCAGCCATCGTGCTGCTTTACTTTGGGTTCTATTACTTAAAAGGCATCGACTTTTTTTCAACCGACAAGAAGTATTACGCCGTCTACGCCAATATCGATGGACTAACAGAATCCAACCAGATATTCCTCAACGGTCTGGCCGTTGGC
>CAZLWX010000057.1:0-16365 GCA_964563295.1 uncultured Roseivirgaceae bacterium
GCAGCATGATCACGTACAGGAACAGCACCATGGTGGCTCCTGCATACACGATGATATGAACTGCAGCCAGGAACTGCGCGTTAAGCAGAAGGTAGTGACATGCAACGCAAAAAAAGGTGATAATCAGGTACAATACGCTGTACACTGGATTGCGGGAGAGCACGACCATGAGGGCGCTAAGCACCGCAAGAAAGGAGAGGAAATAGAAGGCGTATAAAGTCACTCTATCGCTTACAATTTTAGTCTGGCGCGGTCGTCAGGTGCTTGTACACGAGGCTGCCGCAATTATTTATTGTGGGCGAACTCCTTATGTTTCTTGAATTCAAGAACAGCTGGAGTTTGCCTTTTCGTAACATCGATGCGTTTATCAACCGCCTCTACCAGTCTATCTTTGCCGTAAATAAAGTCACCACGCTCAAATTCCGTCTTAACAAGTCTGTCGGTGAGAAAAATTGCCTCTTTCGGACAAGCTTCTTCGCATAACCCACAGAAAATGCAACGCAACATGTTGATTTCGTAGGTCACCGCGTATTTTTCTTCGCGGTAGAGATGCTCTTCGCCCTTCTTACGTTCACCCGCTGTCATCGTGATCGCTTCGGCGGGACAAGCCACGGCGCACAGTCCACAGGCGGTGCAGCGTTCGGCCCCTTTTTCGTCGCGTTTGAGGACATGCTGCCCGCGCCACACCGGGCTGAACTGCCTTTTCGTTTCCGGGTATTTTACCGTGGCTTTCCTCTTGAACAGGTGTTTTAAGGTAATCACGATGCCACCGAGTATCGCCGGCAGATACATCTTCTCCGCGAAGGTCATCTCCTTCTTCACCACAACTTTCGATCTTCCTGTCAGCGACTGCATAGCATCTCTATTCGTTAGCCAAAATCATTATCATTCCCGTTACGGCGAGGTTCACGATCGCCAGCGGTATCAAAATTTTCCATCCCAAATTCATCAGTTGATCATACCGGAATCGGGGCAGCGTCCACCGTATCCACATGAAAAAGAAAATAAAGAACGCGATCTTCATAAACAGCACGATTGTGCCCAGGATGGTTATCGCATTCTGACTGAGTCCCAAATCATTCATGAAGGGAAAATTGTATCCACCGAAATACAGCGTCGCCATCACAGCCGAAGAAGTAAACATGTTGATGTATTCGGCAAACAGGTAGAAACCCAGTTTCATGCTGCTGTATTCCGTATGATAGCCGCCAACTAATTCCGTTTCTGTTTCGGGAAGATCGAAGGGCATGCGGTTGCATTCCGCGAAAGCGCACGTGATAAAAATCATGAAGCCCACAGGCTGGTAAACGATATTCCAAAAGTTCCAGTCACCAATGCCAGCGCCACCTCCCTGCAGCAATGTTATTTCACGAAGACTGAGTGTGCCGGTAACCATAATGAGCGCAATGATCGACAATCCCATTGATAACTCGTAGCTAATCATCTGAGCGGAGGCCCGAAGCGCACCGATCAACGAGAATTTGTTGTTCGAAGCCCACCCGCCAATCATAATGCCATAGACTCCGATCGAGACGACTCCAAAAATGTATAGAATGCCAATGTTGAGGTCGGCGATCTGGAGATGGAACTGGTTGCCATTGATTTCCAGTGGCCCACCCCAGGGAATCACGACGCCTGCCATCAGGGCGGTCATCATAGCAATACACGGCCCCAGTATAAACAATGTCTTGTTGGAGACATTGGGAATGATTTCCTCCTTCATGAAAAACTTGATACCGTCGGCCAGCGGTTGCAGTATACCGAAAGGACCTGCGCGGTCGGGACCAACGCGGTCCTGAATAAATGCCGCGACCTTGCGCTCGAGGTAGGTCGAATACATGGCTACCAGTAGCGTAATCGCAAAGACCACGACGACAAGAATAAATTTGAAGGTGAGGAACTCGCTCATGCTGGCAGTGCGTTGTTGGCTCCGTTCAATTTCTTTCCTTCCTGAAACTTGATCTGGCGCTCGATCTCGGCCTTCAACTTCAACATGTCAACTTTCTCGTAGTGGTTCTGGGCGATGACCGAACCACGGTCGATGTGCCGTGGTCCTTCCACTACCCAGTCGGTCAGGTTCTTGTGTTCATACCGGCATTCGTTGCAGATAAATTCCCGCAATTCACCGTATTGATCTTTCCGGCCAGTTACGCGGAGTACTTCTTCTCCTTTCGTCCACAGTACCACCTTCCCGCAGCAGTTCGGGCAATCGCGATGGGCGTCCAGTGGCCTGGTGAACCATACGCGGCTCTTGAACCGGAAGGTGCGGTCGGTGAGCGCGCCTACAGGACATACGTCGATCATGTTTCCGGAGAATTCATTATCGACAGCCCTTTCAATATACGTGCTGATCTCCGCATGGTCGCCGCGGTTGAGGACGCCGTGTACCCGTTCGGGTGTAATCTGATTGGCGACGAAAACGCAACGGTAGCACAGAATGCAGCGATTCATGTGCAACTTGATTTTGTCTCCTATTTCATGCGGCTCAAATCTCCGGCGTTCTTCTTCATATCTGGTTTTTGCCAGACCGTGTTCGTAAGAAAGGTTTTGCAGGTCGCACTCGCCGGCCTGGTCGCATATCGGGCAATCCAGGGGATGGTTGATCAACAAGAATTCAACAACGCCCTTTCTCGCCTCCAACACTGCCGGGTTGGTGATGTTCTCGACGACCATACCGTCCTGTGCCATCGTGATGCAGGATGGTACAAGCTTGGGCATTGGGCGTGGATCCTTCGCCGACCCGGCAGCGACTTTCACCAGACACACCCTGCATTTTCCTCCGCTGTTCTTCAGGCTCGAGTAGTAACACATCGCAGGAGGCACAATCTCACCACCGATCTGACGCGCTGCCTGAAGGATGGTCGTCCCTTCCGCTACCTCAGTCTCAATTCCATCTATCGTTATCTTGATCATGTTCGTTCTATTCTAACATTTACGCCGGCACTGGCACGGCGGGCATAAACGGTTCAAGCTCAAAATGTTTTCGATTCCTGACCTTGTCGGGATATTTTACATGGTACTCAAATTCTTCGCGAAAATGCCTGATCGCGCTTGCCACGGGCCAGGCAGCGGCATCACCCAACGGGCAGATCGTATTTCCTTCGATCTTTTTCGAAATGTCGACCAGCAGGTCGATGTCATGCATACGTCCCTCACCGTGCTCGATGCGATACAATACTTTCTCCATCCAGCCGGTCCCCTCGCGGCAAGGGCTACACTGCCCGCACGACTCATGATGGTAGAAGCGCGCGAAGGTCCAGAGGTTTCTGACAATGCAGGTTGTCTCGTCCATCACCACGAATCCACCGGAGCCGAGCATCGAACCACTCACAAACCCGCCATCGGCGAGCGACTCATAGCTCATCAGGCGGTCTTCGCCTTTTGCGTTCTTCAGGAAGAGATGGGCTGGCAGAATGGGCACTGAAGACCCACCCGGTATCACCGCCTTCAGCCTGCGGCCCTTCCATACGCCTCCGCAATATTCATCAGAGTTCAGAAACTCCTCCACGGGAAGACCAAGCTCGATCTCATAGACACCCGGCTTATTGATGTGTCCCGATGCGGAGATCAGTTTAGTTCCGGTGCTCTTTCCAATTCCGATTTTGGCGTACTCGTCGCCACCCATGTTGAGGATGTGCGGCACGGTCGCGATTGATTCAACATTGTTGACCACGGTTGGGCAACCATACAATCCCACGATCGCGGGAAACGGAGGCTTGTTCCGCGGGTTACCGCGTTTGCCTTCAAGTGACTCGATCTGGGCCGTTTCTTCACCGCAAATGTAGGCGCCACCACCGGAGTGAACATAAAGTTCCAGGGAGTAGTCCGTGCCGAGAATATTTTTTCCGAGGAAGCCGGCGGCACGTGCTTCTTCTATGGCGCGTTCAAGGATCGGAAATATCCACCGAAACTCGCCTCGCATATATATATAGGAGGTCCTGGCACCGAGGGCATAGCTGGATACAATCATTCCCTCAATTAAGGAATGAGGAATGTACTCCATCAGGTATCGATCCTTAAATGTTCCCGGTTCGCTTTCGTCCGCATTGCAGATGAGGTATCGCGGTCTGTCGGATTTACGGTCGAGGAAACTCCATTTCAAGCCTGTGGGGAATCCGGCACCACCGCGTCCGCGCAGCCCGGACTTCTTTACCTCGTCGATCACTTCATCAGGCGTCATCGTCTTCAGCGCCTTTTCGACCGAAGCATAGCCGCCCTGCTTCCGGTACACATCCAGGGAGATGATCCCGGGTACATCGATATCTTTTAACAAAAGCTTCTTGCCCATGTCAACATCTATTTTTCCTTCACGGGATAGGGAGATCCATAATCCGGCTTCGGAACATTGTGCGATTGCTTAAGTTTATCCAATACATCATCCATCTTCTCGACAGACAAATTTTCAAGGTAATGATTGCCCACCTGTATAACTGGCGCCGTACCGCAGGAAGCCAGGCACTCTACGGTTTTCAACGTGAACATGCCGTCTGCCGTAGTTTCGCCTGGTTTGATACCGAGCTTTTGTTCGAGGTATTCAATGATATCATCGGAGCCGCGAAGCCAGCAAGGACCGGTTTGACAAACTTCGAGCACGCACTTGCCTACCGGCTCAAGATTGAACATCGTGTAGAACGTGGCGACCTCGTATACCTCGATCGGCTTGATGTTCAGAATTGACGCGACATAGTCCATCGTCGCGGTGCTCAGCCACCCTCCGAATTCGGCCTGGGCGATATGCAGAATGGGAATGAGGGCCGATTTGTGGCGGCCTTCCGGATAGCGCTTGATTATCTTCTGCACCAGGGCCATCGCCGCGTCTGAAAATCGTATAGTGTTGGTGTCTGCCATTCGTCGTTCTTCGTTATGCATCGAGCTCACCCGCAATCACGTTCATGCTGCTCATGGTGAGAATCGCATCTGAAATATTGGTTCCTTTTATCATTTCAGGATATGCCTGATAGTAAATGAAGCAGGGTCTGCGGAAATGCAACCGGAACGGTGTCCGCCCGCCGTCGCTGATCAGGTAAAAGCCCAGCTCCCCATTACCGCCTTCTACACAATGATAAACTTCACCCTTCGGCACGTCGGTTTCACCCATCACAATCTTGAAGTGATAGATGAGGGCCTCCATATTATTATAAACTTCCTGTTTCGGCGGAAGGTAAAAGTCGGGCACGTTTGGCGAAAAGTGCGGACCGTCCGGCAATTTGTCGATGGCTTGCCGGATGATGCTCAGGCTTTGCCACATCTCTTCCTGGCGGACCATGAAACGGTCGTAGGTATCGCCGTTGACGCCTACCGGGATAATGAAATCGAAATCCTCGTACGACGAGTATGGCGTCATCACGCGAACATCATAGTCCACGCCGGCAGCCCGGAGGTTAGGTCCGGAGAAGCTGTAGTTCAGCGCCATCTCCGCCGAAATGGGACCGGCGCCAATCGTGCGGTCCATGAATATGCGGTTCCGCTTGACCAATGCTTCGAACTCCTTCAGGGCTAGAGGGAATTCCTTAAGGAACTTGTCGATCTTGGCCCACGCGGTTGCTGAAAAGTCGCGCTCAAATCCGCCGATCCTACCGATGTTTGTCGTCAGGCGGGCGCCGCAGATTTCTTCATAGATCTCATAGATCAGTTCCCGGAACTGGAACAGGTAGACAAATCCCGTCAAGGCACCGGTGTCGACGGCAATTACCGTGTTGCAGATCAGGTGGTCGGAAAGACGCGCCAGTTCCATGATAATCACGCGCAGGTACTGAACGCGCTTGGGTATCTCGGCGGCGATGAGTTTTTCTACTGTCATGTGCCACCCGATGTTGTTGATTGGAGCAGAGCAGTAATTCATCCGGTCTGTTAGCGGCGTGATTTGATAGAATGGCCGTCTTTCGGCCAGTTTTTCAAAGGCCCGATGGATGTAGCCGATTGTCGGCTCGGAATGAATAATCACTTCGCCGTCCATCGTCAGCACATTCTGGAATATGCCGTGCGTGGCCGGGTGGGTGGGCCCCAGGTTTAGTGTCGTGTACTGTTTTGCCTCGACGTTGGTATTTGCCGCTATGATACTGTCTTTCGCCATCTAACGTCCAAACATGATATCGTTTTTGTCTTCTCGCACCTGGTCTTCCAACGGGTACTCCTTCCGCAACGGGAATATAATCATGTCCTCCACGTTGAGAATGCGGCGCAGGTCGGGGTGCCCGGTAAATTTCACACCAAAAAAGTCATAGGTCTCGCGTTCCATCCAGTTGGCCGCGGCGAAGAGGGAAGTCATTGTTGGTGTTACCGGGTCATTTTCCGGGAGGAAGATCTTCAGCCGGATCCGGTAGTTGTGTGTGAGGCTATGAAGTTGGTACATCACGGCGATTTGGCCCGCCTCAGGATAGTGGATTCCGCATAGCGTTGTCAGGTACTGGAACCGGACGGACGGATGATGGTACAAGTGACGGATGATATCCGTAATCTTGTCCTTCTTCAGATTGATGGTGAGAAAATTGTACGGCGCTTCTACGGAAAGTATCTCGTCCTCGAATTTTTCCTTTATGATGTTGACAATTTTCTCTTGAGTACTGCTATCCATGGGGTTATTCAATGCCGTATTTATTCAGCATCGCCTTATATTCCGGTGAATCACGTCGGCGCAAGCTTTCGTTTTCCACCAGGTGCTGAATTCTCATGATCCCGTCAATGATTTGTTCGGGCCTTGGAGGACAACCGGGCACGTACACATCAACAGGAATTATGCGATCGATTCCCTGAAGGACGCTGTAGGTGTCGAATATTCCGCCACTGCATGCACACGCCCCCACGCTCAACACCCAGCGCGGCTCAGCCATTTGCTCATATACCTGTCGCAACACCGGGCCCATCTTCTTGGCAATGGTTCCCATCACCATCAACAAGTCCGCCTGTCGCGGAGAGAAACTCAATCGCTCCGACCCGAACCGGGCCAGATCATAGTGCGCGCCCATCGTCGCCATGAATTCAATGCCGCAGCACGAAGTGGCAAACGGCAACGGCCAGATCGAATTCTTCCGGGCCATCCCCACAACTTTCTCCAGGCTTGTCGCAAAAAAGCCGGCACCCTCATAACCTTCCGGCTTCTCAACAAGCTTTATTTCTTTCGTTCTTTCCTCTGTCGCCTGCATAATCATTGTTTAGTCCCACTCGAGCGCCTTCTTCCTTATTATATAGAAGAAACCGACCAGCAGCAGCCCGATAAATACAATCATTTCGATGAACCCCGCAAGCTGAAAATCCCGAAAGTTCACGGCCCAGGGATACATGAAGATCACCTCGACGTCGAACAGCACAAATAAGATCGCCACCAGGAAGTACCGGATGGGATAAGGATTTCGAGCGTTGCCCTGGGGTTCAATGCCGCATTCAAATGACTCGAGCTTGACCTTGGTTTTGCGCTTCGGACCCAACCAATGGGTTACCGCCATCGTCAATCCGACGAACCCGGCGGCCACCAGGAACATAAGCGCGATTGGCAGGTAGTCGATTAGTGCAGCTTCGTTCATGAAAACATTTTATGGGCGGCTAAAATTAAGTTTATTTTCCTGTACAAAAACATTATCAGCCGCAATATTCTCGGCTTTTAGGGCAAAATGGGAAAACGCGCTTTTCCCTCCATTCCAGCTGGAATTCCGGGGACTTTTGACTCATAAAATTCACCGCGATAATGGCGCAAAATTAAGCTCAGCATAGCCTGCTGAATCAGCTTCTGCACCCGGACGAAATCCGGCAGATTGAATAGTGGTTTCCGCGCAGTACCTTTGCCCTCAGCTCACACTTCAAACAGTGGCACTTATTGAAAAAGTTCGGTCGGTAGAGCTCCTCTTCGATGAGCTCGATGCGGCCGTCGCAACCTTTCAGTCATGGTCAATGCTCAATTGCAAAACAGGCTGTGGAAAGTGTTGTTTCAAACCAGACATCGAAGCCACAACCCTCGAATTCATACCCTTAGCTCATTATCTCTACAAGAGCGGTCTCGCAATCGATTGGCTGGAAAAATTAACCTCACGTGCACAGGCATTGTGTGTTATGCTCGAACCCACCCGCACCAGCGGCCTTTGCTCGCAGTACCGCCATCGGGGACTCATCTGCCGCCTGTTTGGATTCAGTGCGCGCATCAACAAGTACGGCGCACGTGAAATGATTACGTGCCAGGTCATCAAGACAGAACAATCGCAGACATTTTTGGCGACGCAACAGGCCATGACCGGTGGCGCGACGATTCCAGTGATGAGCCAATACTACGCGCGCCTGCAATCAATTGACGGCGACCTTAGCCGCGAGTTTTTTCCGATCAATGTAGCAATCAGGAAAGCGATTGAGACGGTGATTCACTATTACGCCTACCGGGAATAGGGGAAACAAAGGAAGGGATCACGGGGTTATGTGATAAGCAGACTGGATCACGATCTGAAGAAAGGCTCTTCCCTTTTTCGCGACACTCTCGAAAATCAGGGAGGTGGAATCAGCATCGGGAGCGGGCTGTTCGGGCTTTTCACCCCATAACGTCATGGCCACCAGCAATGCGATCATGATGCCAAAGGCGAGGATAACTTCTTTATAGGTGATTCCTCTTTTCACGCCTTGTTGACGGGCCAATGTTGTGCCACCGCGCAAAGAGCCTCTTTTCTGGCTGTTTTCGCTGTTTTGCTCGATATGTTGTTCAATTGTGAACATTAGAACCCGTGTTTCGTACAGGTATTACCTGCGATTATCTATCCGGTTACCATTCTTGATGAAAAATATCTAATCGGGTAAACCGCTTTTTCGTCTTAAATTTGTTGGTCACTATCGGTTGTGAAGAATTACATAAAAAAAATAGCGTCCCTGTTTCTGTTGACTGGTTGTTTAGTTCTGCCGGGAAGGCTGCTTGCCCAGGCGAGTCAATCAGCTGTCAAATGGATGACATTTGAGGAAGCGGTTGAAAAATCAAAAACCGAGAAGCGCAAGATATTCATCGATGTATTTACGGAATGGTGCGGGTGGTGCAAGGTGATGGACAAGAACACCTTCAGCGACCCGGAAATAGCGCGGCTGTTGAATGAAAAGTTTTATCCGGTAAAGTTCGATGCCGAGCAGCGTGAAGACATCGTCTTCAAGGGCACCACGTTCAAGTTCGTCCCTTACGGCAGCCGCGGTGTGCATCAACTGGCCGCCGCCTTGTTAAATAATGAACTAAGCTATCCTACCGTGGTACTGGTCGAGGAAGACTTCAAATCCGTTTCTCCGGTACCGGGTTACAAGGCGCCCGAGGAGTTTCACAAGATGCTCACTTATTTCGCCTTTGACCACTACAAAAAAGGCGAACACGCGAGAGAGGAATTTGAAAAAATTTACAAATCGCCGTACACCTCTAAGTAAGCCGTGAGATCCTGGTCCGGGACTGCAATGGATTTGTTCTTGCTTTTAGGGAGTCGGTGCGCGCCTAGTCCCTGTTCTGCTCTTTCTTTTTCCTAAGGAAATCCAGGTAGCCGAGTGCAGCCGCGAATCCGATCAGCACGGCAACTATCGCGATAAAAAGATTGGCTCCGTCGCCGATGTATTGCTGAAACATGATGTCTTTGTTTTGTTGGCTACAAATCTAGACGATTCGGCAGAAATCAGAAACGAATTTTAAGGTAAAATTGCAAGGTAGACGCAATCGTTTGCTGGCCGGCAGCCCCGTGAAGAGCGGTCGACACCGATAGCCTCTTCTTAATCTGGCGAGTCTCAAAATCCATGTCACGACGGCCACGGTGGACCTCTCAACTTCATCCCAATGACCATCGGGACTCGAATTTCAACCTGGATTCGGGTACCCAATCTCTTGGATTACAACACAGAGGCCTGCTACCTGAAACGTGCAACTTGCAACTTACCCAAGCACAATAGTACTACCATGAACAGTTTCAAATGCCCAACTCACCCCTGTTACTGCGTAGAACCCCTATGATGAACGCAATATGTTCAGCGAGATCGACATCCAACAGTTCGGCTCCCTTGTAGACTTCGTCGCGCTCCACCTTGGCGGCAAAACTCTTGTCCTTCAGTTTCTTGATGACTGATTTTGGTTCAAGCGTGGCGATGCCGTCGGGCCGCACCTGGCAGCACGCGACAATGAAACCGGTGAGTTCGTCCGTTGCGAGCAAGGCCTTGTCAAGCAGCGTTTCGTAGGGGACATTCCATTTGGTGTAATGCGCGGAAATGGCATGAGCGATTTTGTCTTGGCCCATTTCCCGCAACTTCGAGACGATCACTTTCGGATGTTGGTCCGGATGCGCTTCGTAATCGGCATCGTGCAGCATTCCCGCGACAGCCCATTCGTCCGGGTCCTCGCCAAATTTAGCGGCGTACGCTTCCATCACCAGTTCAACCGTGCGCATATGCCTGAGCAAACTTGCACTATGGGTGAGATCTTCAAGGATTCGCCGTGCCTCTGTTCGTGTGATCATCAGGGTGTGTTCAGGGATTGACTAGCTTTTTCTTCCGGTCGAGATAGAAGAGATTGACTAACGCGATAATGAAAAATACTCCAAGAATCACCAGGATGATAAATAACCTGCTGTTGTAGAGTTCCAATGACTTGATCTCATCTTCTTTTTTCAGCATTTCAATCTCGCGTTCTTTTTCCTGGAAGGCCACTACCATTTCCATCTGTGCGATTTTTCGGCTGCTTTCTTCGCCGTAAATTTTTTCTCGTTCCGATTCATACTTCAGCTGGGTTTCATAAGCTTCCTTCCACTTGCGCTGATTCGAGAAGTTCTCAGCGGTCGCCTTGTAAATCGTCGGCAATGCCGCAAAGGCCTGCAACGCGCTGGTCAACTCGGTGGCTTCTTCCAGGTAAGGTTGAGCTTTCTTAGGCTGCTTCGCTTTGGCGTATGTAATGCCCAGGTTTGTCAGGATATTGAGGATCGCGAGTTTATTATTGTTCTCGCGCTCGATGGCAAGTGCGTCCTCGTAATAAGCCACAGCACGCTGATAATTTCCCTGGCGAAACTGCATGTTGCCAAGGTTGATCAGCGGATCGGAAAATCGCAGGCCATTTTTCTTACTGAGTTCATAGGCATCGAGGTAAAATTTTTCGGCTTTCTCGTACATCTGGATGTCGCTGTGCAAGTTGCCCAGGTTGTTCATCGAGCCGATGATCTTGACGGGGTCGCCGAGTTCGCGAATCAGGTTGTAAGACTCCTCCAGGTACCGCATGGCCTGACCATAGTCCTTCTTGAGCAAGTAGATGTTTGCAATGTTGTTTTTTGCTATCGCGATGCCTTCATTGTTGGCCAGCGTAGTATAAATTCGGAGCGAGGTGAGATAATACTCCAACGCCTTGTCAAGCGCTCCCTGGTTTCGGTACGCTACCCCGAGATTATTGCACGACGCGGCCATCCCTCGCTGGTCGTCAATCTCCGTTGCCAGGTCGAGGGCCTGACGAGTATAGGTCAACGCTTTTACCGGATCGGAAGCAAGATTCGCCCGGAAAAGTTCGTTGAGGGTCTTGACTTTTGCTGGTCCCCGTGCCGTGTCAAGGACTACGAGAAGACTATCGCCGGACTGGGCCATCGCCGGGCTGATCAGGACGCAGGCAAGGAATGTGAGCGTAGATTTGTTTAGCATGGGATGTGTGTGAATTCTAAATTAACGTTTTTCCACACAATAAGACAACACTTGTCCTTCCCCGCGCCCCCTCGAATTCCCGATCAAAAGCCGCGCAATCTTCCGTTAACGTAATTTTGGGCTGATCACAGGTAAGAAATCTATATCCTTAAGAAAAGTGCAATGAATAAGACGCGAATTTATATCATCATTGGCCTGTCCCTGCTGCCTTCCATCAGTGTTGCACAAGACGAGGACGCTGTCAAAGAAGTAATTCAACGGGTGTTTATCGCGATGGAAAAAGGTGACAGCGCATTGCTTCGTTCTGCTTTTACAGGTGAGGCCACCATGGCAACAGTATTCCGAAACAAAGAAGGAGAACCGATGCTTCGACAGGAGATGGGTGTGCAGATGTTCCTGAATGCGGTGGGAAACCCGCATGATGACGTTTGGTATGAAGAGATCTGGAACCTGCAAGTGAAGATCTCCGATGACCTCGCTCAGGCATGGTGCGACTACGCTTTTTATTTGGGAAATACCTTCCATCATTGTGGCGTGGATGCTTTCCAACTGTTCCGGTCCCGGGATGGATGGAAGATCTTCCACCTGGCCGACACGCGCAGAGCTACCGGATGTGAAGTCCCCTCAAACATCAGCGACAAACATCAGTAAGATTGGAATGAAAAAGGTCCTCGTCGTTCTGTTCATCCTGATAGGGTCGTCAGCGCTCCATGCGCAGAATCCAGTGGTGACAACGTTCATTCTTGTGCGACATGCGGAAAAAACAAACGACGGCACCTCCGACCCGGAGCTTTCCCCGGAAGGGAAAGAACGCGCGAACCGTTTGGCATCGCTGCTGGCTGAAACAACAGTGGCCGCTGTGTATTCGACGAAATACAAACGAACGGAGAACACCGTGAAGCCCATTGCCACAGTGCGGGACCTTGTGGTCGATTTCTATGAGCCAGCGAACACGAAGGCAATAGACGACATGTTGAGGGATCATGCGGGCAGCACGATCGTGGTATGCGGCCACTCCAACACCATTCCACGAATCGCGAATCAGTTGCTCGGCAGTCATGAGTTTGATGATTTCGACGAATCCGATTATGGGAATATTCTGGTGGTGACGGTCGTTGCCGAGCCACGCGTTGCTACGGTTACACGACTTCGTTACTAGCATCCGGTCTGGGTATGGAATTTTTCGTTACTGGCCGCAAACGAATAGCTTTCATCGCGTGAGCCTGCTTGAGTTTACCGATAAGGGTATTTGCTGCAAACACGCTGGCGTATACCTCGACCCCTGGAAGCCTGTAGACAAGGCGCTGGTCACGCATGGCCATTCCGATCACGCTTATCCCGGACATGGCCACTATCTGACAACATCAGTCACCGCACAGACTATCCGCCACCGGCTCAACCTTACCGGAAACGTACAGTCCACTCAATATGGTGAGGTGGTAACGATCAACGGCGTTCGCTTTTCATTTCATCCCGCCGGCCACATTCCGGGATCAGCACAGATACGCGTGGAATACCAGGGCGAGGTTTGGGTATTCTCGGGAGATTACAAACTTCAGCCTGATGGGATTTCAACGCCGTTTGAAATGATCAACTGTCATGTATTTATCACGGAGTCGACCTTTGGGTTGCCGATATATAAATGGAGACGTCCCGACGAGGTCTTCGGCGACATCAATCAGTGGTGGATGCGGAATCGCGACGAAGGTAGAGTGTCGGTTATTGCCGGGTACACCTTGGGCAAGGCACAGCGGATCCTGAGGAACGTGGACTCGTCCATCGGTCCAGTATTCACGCATGGAGCCGTTTACTCAGTGAACAGCCTGCTGCGCGACCAAGGCTTGTCGTTGCCAGATGCTCCTCGCGTTTCTGATGATATTAATAAGACCGATCTGCGCGGAGCCCTGGTGATCGGTCCACCTTCAGCGGTCGGATCGCTCTGGATGAAACGTTTTCTCCCGTATTCGTTGGCGATCGCCTCGGGCTGGATGAAACTTCGCGGCACACGACGCCGTCGCGGTGCGGATCGCGGCTTTGCCCTGTCGGACCACGCCGACTGGGATGACCTCAATCGTGTTGTCCGCGAAACGGGTGCAGAGAAAGTCTTCGTGACACACGGCTATTCAGAAATATTCGCCCAATGGCTGAACGAGACCGGAATCGAAGCGCACGAAGTGAAAACGCGGTACGAAGGGGAGTTGGGAGAAATGGGAGAGGAAGCACCCAACTTGTCGAACCCTGAGATCCTTTAAAATCTTTAACGGACTGCGTGAAAAACTTTTCTCAACTTTTTATCGATCTGGACCAGACCACGAAGACGTTGGGCAAGCTCAAGGCGTTGGTTGATTATTTTGAGAGGGCACCCGATGCGGACAAGATGTGGACGATAGCCTTGTTGTCCCACCGACGACCGAAGCGCACGGTTAGTGCATCCTTCCTGGCGCAATGGGCGAATGAGTTGGCTCAACTACCCGAATGGCTTTTTCATGAATCCTATACCGTAGTTGGCGATCTCGCAGAAACGATTACCCTCGTGTTGCCCCCGGAGAAAGAGCATTCCGATTTCAGTCTTACCTATTGGATGGATTTCATCAAGTCACTGGCGCCGATGAGTGTGTCTGAAAAGAAAGGGCGGATCGGCTGGGCATGGGAGCGACTCAACGAAAACGAGCGATTTGTATTCAATAAACTCCTGACCGGTGCGTTCAGGATTGGTGTCTCGCAGTCGCTGATGGTCAAAGCCCTCGCTCAGCACGCTGCCGTGAAAGAGAATGTGGTGGCTCATCGGCTGATGGGAAATTGGTCGCCGGACCTCAATACTTTTGATGAGCTGTTACACGCTGAGGGTGACTCCGACCCATCGAAACCCTATCCCTTCTATCTCGCCTATCCGCTCGAAGGAGAGGTGTCAGACCTGGGCGACCCCGAGGAGTGGTTTGCCGAGAGAAAATGGGATGGGATTCGCGGTCAGGTGATCGTTCGGAACCGGGAATTATTTGTGTGGTCGCGCGGCGAAGAGCTCGTCACTGATAAATACCCGGAGTATTCCGTCATGCTGAACCTTCTTCCGGACGGGACGGTGCTCGACGGGGAGATATTGCCATTCAAGGACAACAAGCCGATGCCGTTCAGCTTTCTTCAAACCCGTATTGGGAGGAAAACTCTTTCGGCGAAATTATTACGGGAAGTAGCCGTCGCCTTCGTCGCTTACGACGTGTTGGAGTGGAGGGGCGGCGATATTCGCACGTGGCCGCTTCATGAACGGAGGAGAATCTTGGAGGAGGTCTGCAGTGTGCAGAGCACGGTATTGCGATTGTCACCACTCGTTACGTTCGACACCTGGGAAACGCTCACCCGGGAACGTGCGCGCTCGCGCGAATTCCTTAGTGAAGGCATCATGCTGAAAAGGAAGGAGTCGATTTACCGCAACGGCAGACGCCGCGGCGATTGGTGGAAATGGAAAATCGATCCGTTCACCGTCGACGCCGTAATGATCTACGCTATGCGCGGCCATGGAAGAAGAGCAAATCTTTACACCGATTACACTTTTGCTGTATGGGACGGCAATCAACTCGTGCCGTTTACGAAAGCGTATAGCGGACTCACCGACGACGAGATCAGAGAAGTTGATCGCTGGATCCGACAGAATACCGTGGAGCGATTCGGTCCCGTGCGCAGCGTGAAACCGGAGCTCGTGTTTGAGATTGCCTTTGAAGGCATCAATAGGTCGTCGCGACACAAGTCCGGTATTGCTTTACGCTTTCCGCGGATGGCGCGATGGCGAAAGGACAAGAAGGCCGCGGAAGCGAACACGTTGAGTGACTTGAAGGCATTGTTGGATGCGAGTTGACTCAGACCGGCGACTGGCCAGCCGGGCTGCCGGCGACGTTCACTTCCCGACCTGGAGCATGCGCGCGGAACGCGGAACTCGGAACTTGGAACTACAAACTACGAACTTCGAACTACAAACTTCGAACTTGGAACTACAAACTACAAACTACAAACTTCGACCTTCGAACTTCGTACCAGTTCCCCCAACCGACGGTATGTGTAAACTTGCCCGACACGCTAGAAGTTAGTGGCCTTTCTTCGTATCTTGTGCGTAATGCGATTAGTGCTCACGATATCGCTGCTGGCTGTCACCATTGCCGCTTCGGCACAGCAGGCGGAGGATGAAATTCGAAAAAGCATCTACTTCGGCGGCGGCAGCTATTACATCACCGAAGACCAGGTCACGGAATTGTACGACTGGCTTGATTCCATTCCCCAATTGCTGGAGAAATACGACATCCACCTGATCAGCCACACCGACCCGATCGGCGGCAAGGAATACAACGAGTGGTTGTCGCGCATGCGCAGCGGCGCCGTTCAGGGCCTCTTGCTCAAACGCGCGATCCCCGAACACAAAATCACCATCAAAGACTGGGGCCTCGACAACGCCGTCTACCGCAATGATACCTATGAGGGGATGAGGATGAATAGGAGGGTGGATGTTATTTTGTATCCGATTATCTTCTAGCGTGCGGGGGTGCTATTGTGCTGATGTGCTATTGTTGCATTCAGTCCATGGTCCATAGTCCATTGTAGTGCAGTGTGGCGATTGAGATTGATTAACCCAACGTCAACGGTCCACAGTCCACGGTCCACGGCATTGTGCCGGTCGACGAATGAATAGGAGGGTGGATGTTATTTTGTATCCGATAATCTTCTAGCGTGCGGGGGTGCTATTGTGCTGATGTGCTATTGTTGCATTCAGTC
>CAZLWX010000057.1:16465-23761 GCA_964563295.1 uncultured Roseivirgaceae bacterium
ATTTTGTATCCGATAATCTTCTAGCGTGCGGGGGTGCTATTGTGCTGATGTGCTAATTGTTGCATGCAGTCCATGGTCCATGGTCCATAGTCCATGGTAGGGCAGTGTGGCGATTGAGATTGATTAACCCAACGTCAACGGTCCACGGCATTGTGCCGATCGACGCTAGGGACCTTGGATCTTGGGGCACTTCACTTTAGCGATTATTTCTCATAGAAACTGTCACACGTGGATAACGCGACGTCGTGTCCGTTGTGCCAGCCCTCCGAAGTTCGCGTGGGGTGTGCGAGGCAACGCAGGAGGGGTCCTTTCGTGCGCTTTGTGTTATGCATTTGAGAATCTCCAAATGAACACGATACTTGAAAGGCAGTAACACAACGTACAAAAAGGGCCACGACGTGCACAACGTCGTCCGGCGCCGTGAACGCCGTGGTTCGCCGTGTCCGCCGTGACCTTGGATTTTGAGCCCCTTCAATTCAACCCTACCTTGCAAGGGCAACCGGCACTGCCCGATTTCGAACATCGATTTTCACATCCGGACTGTCCGGGCTGCAACAAAACCACTTTCTTTGCAGTTAAATGCCTAAGTGGCCCGTTGGCACCATTATTGGCCAACGGTGACCACCGGTTTCCGATCTATTACAACCATAGCCATGATAAAACTTCGCGACATTGATAAATACATCGATTCCCGCTTCCAGCGCACGTTTATTCTCAAAGGCATCAACCTCGACGTCCAGCAGGGGGAATTTCTCACCATCATGGGTCCCAGCGGCGCCGGAAAATCAACCCTGATGAACATCATCGGCATGCTGGACGAGCCTTCGGCCGGGGAATACTACTTTTTTGATGAGCCGGTTCACAAAATGAAAGAGAAGCAGAAGTCCGACATGCACAAAAACTACATCGGCTTCATCTTCCAGGCTTATCACCTCATCGACGAATTGACGGTATACGAGAATATCGAAACACCACTCCTATATAAAGGCGTCAGTGGAAGCCAGCGCAAAAGCATGGTTGCCGAAATGCTGGATCGCTTCAACATGGTAGCCAAGAAGGACCTCTTCCCTGAACAGCTCAGCGGCGGCCAACAACAGTTGGTTGGCGTAGCGCGGGCGATTGTCGGGCAGCCGAAGCTTCTGCTAGCCGATGAACCTACCGGGAATCTTCACTCCGACCAGGGCAAACAGATCATGGAGATCTTCAGGAAACTCAACGATGAAGGCATCACCATTATCCAGGTCACGCACTCAGAAGAAAATGCGCGCTACAGCAAGCGCGTTGTCCGTGTAGCTGATGGGGCGGTGGAAGAAGATACGACAGTCTTAGAACGAGTCTGACTATGAAAAAATTTTTTGTTGTCATAACTGCGATTATGGGATATGCGGCGGTGGATGCGCAGGATCCCTCCGTAACTACTCATTTGACATTTGAAGAGGCGATCAAGATCGGCCTCGAGAAAAACGTTACCCTGAACACCCAAAAGAATCAACTCTTTGCGGCACAAGCGAGGAAGACGCAAAGTGTAGCGCAATATTTACCCAATCTCAACGCGCAGGCGGTTGCACAACGCACTGACGGTCTCCAGATCGACCCCACCACAGGAAGGGGCGCTAGCCTTACGTCTGACCAATTCTTCGCCCAGGTACAAGCAGGCTACGTGCTGTTTAATGGCTTTGGCAGAGTCGGAGTCCTGAAACAAAACAACGACCTGTTCCTCGCCCAGGATGCCTTCGTGAAACGCTCAAGGCAGGATCTCGTGTTCACAGTCGCTTCGCAATACTTGCAAGTGTTGCTCGATCAGGAACTGCTGCGGATCGCAGAGGAGAATCTCAACGCTCAAAAGGTTCTACTGGAGCAGGTGAGAGGTTTTGTCCAGGTAGGGTCGCGGCCCGCGGTCGATGAATACAACCAGGACGCGCTAGTCCAAAGTTTTCAAGTGCTCTCACAGCGCGCGAGAATTACGTTGGAGAACGACCGGGCGGCGTTAGCGCAGACGCTTCAACTCGACCCGTCGATTCCATTCACGCTCGTCCAGCCCGACCGCGACACTGACATTGAATATTTCCGCAGCCTCTCGCTCGATAGTCTTTACCAGATTGCCATTCAGCACCGCGAAGATCTCAAGCAACAAAATTACCTGGTGGATGCCGCGCAACACGCCGTCACCGCCAGCACATCGGGATATTTTCCGGTGCTCAGCGCATTCGCCAGCTACAGCTCTACTTATTTTGCCAGCAATTTTTGGGAAATCGTGGGAGATCCCGATCTCAAGCCAAAACCCTTTGAAAACCAGTTCCGCCGTGAGAACCCATCACTGTCATACGGTTTGAACCTGAACATCCCGATCTTTGACCGCCTTCAGACACGCACCAATCGCGTTTTTGCAAAGGTTAGCTATCAGAACGCTATCCTTACGCGCGACAATACGCTGAAATCCATTAAGATCGATGTGCAGCGATCCTTCAAGAACTACCTGACCGCCATTGAGAGTTATGAGTCCAGCCTGGTGCAGTATGATGCTGGCGAACTCGCTTTGCGAACACAACGTGAGAGTTATGCTTTGGGCATCGCCTCGCAGGTCGAGCTGGCGCAGGCCAATCAGACGTTTGTGCAGGCGGCTGCCTCCCGGGCGCAGGCAGAAGTCACCCTGGTATTTCAGAAAGTACTGCTGGAGTACGCCCTTGGAACCCTGCAGGTTGAAACCCTGTTCGACGAGTAATAAAAACGGAAATTTTTGATACCTTTGCAGCCTTGCTCGAGTGAGCAGGGCTTTTTCTTTTCGGAAAAGCGATTATCAATCAAATTTGCAGCTTTTTTGCCCGCAGGCTGCATGTACTGAAGGGCATATTTTATTTTATGGCAAAAGCACAAAACGGCCCCGAAAAACAGAGGCCCAGGAGAACAACCGGCGCATCAGCTGCCGGCACCGGAAAAACGAAAGGTCCTGCCATGGAAGGTGAGGATGAAGACCCCATCGAAGAGGCTAAGACCCGCAAGCGCGAAGATGAAGAGATCACAACGGAAGCCATCCCGGCGACCGAGCTCAGAAAATCCCTTTACGCTAAACAAGTGCCCGGTGAATTCGACTGGGATGCTTTCGAGAGCAAGGGCTTTGGCGAAGGCTACTCCCGCAGTCAACGCGATGAGATGAACAAGATGTACGAGGGAACGGTAACTTCCGTTGACTCGGGACAAGTCGTGTCGGGAACCGTCGTCGGCGTTAACGACCGCGACGTGATCCTGAACATAGGATTCAAGTCTGACGGGCTCGTACCGCTGGCTGAATTCAAGGACATGCCGAACCTCAAGATCGGCGACGTCGTCGACTTGTTTATTGAAGAACGCGAAGATGCGATGGGACAACTTGTCCTCAGCCGCAGAAAAGCCAAACTTGTTAAGGGTTGGGAATATGTTCAGACTGCGCTCGACAAAGATGAAGTGATCGAAGGATTTGTGAAACGTCGGACAAAAGGAGGACTGATCGTCGATGTATTTGGAATCGAAGCATTCCTTCCTGGTTCGCAAATCGACGTGAAGCCTATCCGCGACTTCGACGTGTATGTCAATAAGTCGATCGAGGTCAAGGTTGTCAAGATCAACTACACCAACGACAACGTCGTCGTGTCGCATAAAGTGCTGATCGAGAAAGATCTCGAACAGCAAAAGGCCGCTATCCTCACCAACCTCGAAAAAGGTCAGGTGCTCGAAGGCGTCATCAAGAATATGACCAACTTCGGTGTGTTCATCGACCTCGGCGGTGTCGACGGTCTGTTGCACATTACCGATATCTCATGGGGACGCATCAACCATCCCGAAGAAGTACTGAAGCTCGACCAGACTGTGAAAGTCGTCGTGCTCGACTTCGACAGCGACAAGAAGCGTATCTCTTTGGGCATGAAGCAACTCACGCCACATCCGTGGGATGCCCTTTCTCCTGAGATCCAGGTCGGCTCCAAGGTCAAAGGCCGCATCGTCAACGTCGCTGACTACGGTGCTTTCCTCGAACTGCAACCCGGCGTTGAAGGTCTCATTCACGTCAGTGAAATGAGCTGGTCGCAGCACCTGCGAAACCCGCAGGACTTCCTAAAGGTCGGCGACGAAGTAGAAGCCGTCGTCCTCACCCTCGACCGCGAGGAACGCAAGATGTCGCTTGGTATCAAGCAACTCACTGAAGACCCGTGGACAAGACAGGATGTGCTCACCAAGTACGCCATCGGAACACGTCACAAGGGTATTGTTCGCAACCTGACTAACTTCGGATTGTTTATCGAGTTGGAGGAAGGTATCGACGGACTGGTACACGTATCCGACCTGAGCTGGACGAAGAAGATCAAGCACCCGTCGGAATTTGTGAAGGTTGGTGAGACCATGGAAGTACAAGTGCTCGAACTGGACGCTGCCAATCGCAGGCTGGCACTGAGTCACAAGCACCTGGAAGAAAATCCGTGGGATACATTTGAAACGGTCTTTACCGTCGGCTCAGTTCATAAGGGAACGATTATCAGCAAGAACGACAAAGGTGCAGTGCTCGAGTTGCCGTACGGTATCGAAGGCTTTGTGTCGATGAAGAACTTGCAGAAGCAGGATAACACCAGGGCTGAGGTCGGTGATTCACTCGACTTCAAGGTGCTGGAATTTTCGAAAGACGACCGGCGTATCTTGTTATCGCACAAGGCGACGTGGTCAGTGGAGGAAGAGGTGGCGGCAGCAAGGCGGAAGGCTCCTTCAGGCGATCGCAGCAAGAGCAAGTCGATCCAGAACATCAACCAGCAAGCTGAAAAGTCTACGCTGGGCGACATCGAAGCGCTCAGTGCGCTGAAGGAGAAGATGTCTGGTGGTTCCGAACCGAAGGGGGAATAAGTTTGAAGTTTGAAGTTTGAAGTTCGAAGTTTGAAGTTCGTAGTTTGAAGTTCGGGTTTAGATTCGGAGCCCAACTCCAAACTTCAAACTACGAACTTCAAACTAGTTTGGTCTCGTGGCCGAGTGGCTAGGCACAGCTCTGCAAAAGCTTGTACAGCGGTTCGAATCCGCTCGAGACCTCAGGAAAGCCTCGAAATCGTTTTGATTTCGGGGCTTTTTTATTTTTTGGTACAACATTGGTACAAAAATCGTCACTGAAGGAATTCCACTCGTGCTTGCTGAGCAATGAAGTATAATGACGTGTAATTTTGGTGATGCGCCCAATCTAGTACCTTCGGCAGACGTATCAACTCTTAACAAAGGCGCTGAGTTTGGAATTAATGGTTACTTCAGTAAACTGGTTCTGAAGTTCCTCTAACTTATCGTTTTGTTCCAACGGATAACAGGTCTCCAGTCTCCTGTAGATAGTAACCTTTCCGCCGCGATGCCGCTCGTGCTCTTCGGTCCAAATTGCATAGATCGTACCATTGTACTTAAACGGAATGTATTTCAAGTCGCAGGCTGCGGTACCAGGGTGGCTACCCAACTCTTCGATCAAACTTTTTAGTTCGTATGGCAGTTCGAACCACTTGAACTCGACTTCGTGGTGGAAGGATTTGCCGGTTTTGTATTGTTTAGCCGCCTGGGCGAGATGCCGATTTAAGATGTGCACGAGTGAATACTCATTAATGACGATTTCACGTCCATGATGAACGGCAATAACGTCATTGCTTCCATGCTCATCGAAGAAACTGCGTGCAGTTAGATAAATATATTTAGAATGCAGCACCGTTGCTTTCTCTTTGTACCCGAAATCATCGTCAGACAACTTTCCCTCCGTATGAAGCATTCTTAAAACTCTAAGGTCTTTGTTAGTTTCATTAATAACGGTGTTTAAAAGCTGATCTTTGTGGGTGTTGGTCCCGATGATTTTCTTCCAACTTTCAAAGTATTCATTAAGCCGAATAACGTCTTCGCGTTTCTCTTCGATCGTTACCAGCCCGGTAAATTTCACAATGCCGTACTTTCCGTCAAGATCTCCGTGGTAAGCGAGATATAGATCTTTGAATCTAAAGTCCTGTGCCCCTGGGATTGTTGCGAGGTCGATAAAGCATATCGAACCTTTGAGTTTAGTCGCCCTTAGAACCGATGCTCCAAACTCCCTCTCGGCAACAGACATATCGGTCTCCCCAAAGAACATTTTGCCTGCTATCTCGGCGATCACGGTCGTATCGCCGGCGCGCTTTGCTTCTGCAAGCTGGCTTTTTGAATAACGTTGGCGCCTTGGCTTCTTTTTGCTCATATATTTTGGCAAACAGCAGCAATTGATATGTTTGTTCCCTAGTAACCACCTTCTTTTTTGACGACGCCAATATTCCTACAACGTTCAGATAATCATCTGGTTGAAGGCTAATTTGGGCTAATAATAGAGCCAATTGGCTCTAACATAAAAACGCCCGTTTCCGCAGATTCGCTGAGAAATGGGTCACAACCGGGATTTAGGTTATGTCAAGGCGTTTGGCAAGCATCTGAGAAAACTGAGAAAGGATAAGAACCTTTCCCAGGAGGAACTGTCCTATAAATGCGTGATCCCAACAAGTCAAATCGGACGATTTGAAAGAGGCGAACGGAGTCCTACGCTGAATACCATTCGGATATTGGCGGAAGGGTTAGACGAGGAGCCAAAGGTGCTCCTGGATTTCAAGTACAAGGCCAAGAAAAGTCAATAACCTCCTTAGCGGTTGGCGCCGTTCGCGAGGTATCGGCATAGTCGGACAAGTTTGTAGTTTAATGCCTTCCTATTAGACTTTTTACCCCACCCGCTAGTTTACATTCTCGTTAGGCAAGGTCCATGTGTTCCATTGAGGAAATGGATCATTGGTATTGGCCTAACTGGGCATTTATGAGACACTGATGACACAGCTTCGGATCACAAGGACTTTAAATGACGACATCACAGAATTGCTGAAGGAAAGTATCATCGGCACTCCTGGAAGTGGCATGCTGTATCAGCACAAATCCATCGACAAAAGGATGTGCCGCATCAAGGCGCCATTTTTCGTAGAATTGAGAACGAAGTTGGGTCTGGTTGCAACTTGTTGTTTTTGTTACCGCGAAACGATAAATCGTAAAGTGACCAACCAGTCATTTTATATCCGGTATTTCAGCTTTAAAGAAAATTACCGGGCGAAACCCGCAGCCCAAACGAGAAGACGGTTCGGAAAATTGCGAGACGAGATTAGAACCCTGCTTGAGGGTGGACGATTTGAGGTGCTCACAGCAAACAAATCCTTCAACTATGCCTACGTCGATCCCCGCAACACACGATCGGCTTTGCTATGCCATGAGTTTGGTTTTCAAGAGGTGCGAAGGTTTACAACCTTCATTTTTAGC
>CAZLWX010000058.1:0-23310 GCA_964563295.1 uncultured Roseivirgaceae bacterium
AACAACCTCTCGACTCTCCGTTCCAGGCTGTCGGCAAAGTACTGTTTGTTCCACGGTGACCATCCCGGATAGCTGAACTCGAGTTTCATCTGCGCAATCTTATCATCGTGATCGTAACTGGGCGAAAACAGCAAGCGAACCGGCGTTGGCTTCTCATGCACCAAGGAGTCCGTAAACATGTATTGCACCGACTTGTTCCCAGGGCCCTGTGTTACCCATTTTGCGCGATTCAAATCAAAGCACTTGCCGTAAAAGATATCGCGCGTATCGCCGAACCGGATCCCCAGCAGAATGGAGTCCTCTCTAACTCCTTTGGCTAATTCGGATTTGACCATTCGGGTGTAATCAGATTGAAAGCAACCCCCCATCAACACTCCGGCGATTAAGAGAAAGTTAATCTGATATCGAAAAGACCTCCAGGTTGTCGTCATATTTTGCAAATAAGATATATTTTGTTCCATTAACAATTACAAATTCAATATCGCGGATTTGCCCCTCCACATTCAGCGCGATTCCTGAATCAAGCTGAAACTTATTTTCCGTGAAAATGCCCTTGAAGAACCAGCCACTCGACGCGTCAAACCTTCCGAACTGAGGCTTGACGAGAAATTGATTACCGCCTGCAACAACATCGGGTATACCATCGTCGTCAAAATCAGAAATCGAAATAGCGTAGATTGGCGAGTATTGAGCCTCCTTCGGCAACTGAACGAGTTCATACCCATCAGTTCCGGAGATCGCTAGCATTGAAGCAAGCATTTTGACTTGCAAAGCCCGCGACTGCGCCATCACCGGTCCGTCGAACAGCTTGTCCATCGACATTGCTCCATAGTCTTTATAATAAAGCAGCTTCTTCTTGAGTCCAGGCAATTGCGAGACCAACTCATCGCGGTCCAATACTGGATAGTCCTTGTCGCCGATCCGCGTGCAGTAGATCTGTTCGATCGAGCCGTTGTGATCGAAATCATTGACGTATAGCTTGTCTCCTTTGCGGAAGAAACTGTTTAGCCCGTGGTTGCCAATGACAAAATCGGGCTTGCCATCCTGATTGAAATCCGCAGACTCAATTTCATGCCACCAACCTTCCGTTCCGGTAAACCCAAGTTCGCTTGATTGGTCAGCGTAAATTCCGTTGTGATTAACAAGCGCGACGACCGGCATCCAGTCGCCGACGATGACGAGGTCCGTCCATCCATCGCCGTTAAGGTCTGTTGCGATGCCGTCGGTCACCATGCCGATGCTCTCCAGCATAGGAGCGGACTCAGCGGTAATGTCCTTAAACACTCCCCCACCTGAATTCTCTAACAGATATCCGCGGCCTCCATAGCCATAGGTGAACGGATCGAAGCGCTCACCGATGAACAGGTCAAGATCCTTATCATTGTCAACATCGATAGGAACTACGGTGCTGGTAGAAATCTGACCCACGGGTAGTATCTGATCCGAAACGGTAAAATTTCCCCGTCCGTTGTTTATCATGATCCGGTCCTGTAATGCGCTTGATGACCTGGGAAAAGATCGGCCCCCGGTGGCCATATACAAGTCAAGATCACCATCGCTGTCCGCGTCAAAAAGGGCGGCCTGGGTTTCTTCAGAAAGACTAAACGGTAGTACTCCAGGGGGAACAACAGGCTCCACTTCGTTGCCTTTTATCCGAAGGAACGCTCCTGGCTGTTCCCTGCCACCCCCAATGTAGATCTCCTCCGTGCCATCACCATCGATATCACCCCTGGCCATTCGAGGTATTTCATTGCTGTACATCATCGGCAAAAGTCGCTCGCGATTGAAATCGACCAACTTGCTTCCGTGATGACGGAAGACTGACGAGCCGGCCGGCCTCATAGAAAGCATGCGGTCTTTGACGATACGCGGTGCCTGACCGTTTGGCTTGATTTCAAGGCTATCGTCCTTTATTGTTAGCGACGTGTCAACTGGTACGTTGTAAAGGACGGAGGTCGCGCCTTGCGGCCATTGCACGACAACAGAGTCGACGGCAGTGATATGCTTTCCGAAACTGATCGTTATCCTAGGCTGAACTGAGCTTTGAAATCCTCTTGTAACGAAGTTATCGCCAAAGAATTCATCGCCATCGTCGTAGGCGATCACTTTGGTTCCCACCGAAAATTTGTTTGCTGATTGCGAGTTGAATGTCAAGGTCAGGCTGGACGACTTGCTCCGGTCTGAATTATTTCGGAACACGGCAGCAGCTCCGTTCACGTTGTTCACCACCAGGTCGAGGTCACCATCGTTATCCAGATCGCCATAGGCGCTTCCCGTTGAGAACATCGGCTTGTCCAGGCCCCACAAAGATGCGGCATTGTCAAAACGAAGGTCACCAAGGTTTCTGTAGGCATAATTTGAAAACCGGGAGGTTGGCATCAGTTCGATGAGTTTGACAATTGGATCTTCCTCTTCCCTTATCAATTTCCTGACATTTTCTTCCGCACCCACGTAGGTGAGAAAGTCACGATCAAGGAGATCCTTGTAGATTCCGTTCGCCACGAAAACGTCACGCAGGCCATCGCCATCCATATCAAATAAGAGTGCGCCCCAGCTCCATTCTGACGCGGCCACTCCCGCCATTCGACCTACCTCCGCATAGGCACCATTGGGAAGCCGCGTTTGAAGAACATTTCTCGGAAACTGGTGGTAGTAGCCATTCTGAACGTTTAGCTGATACTTATCCCAGTTTTCAAATACTGTTTTGGTTTTCCTCCGACTAAGAGAGTCGGGCAACATTTCGGTCACGAACAGTTCGGGCTCCGCGTCACCATTCAAATCTGCAAAATCAGCCCCCATCGAACCCATGCTGATTGAAGAAAAGTAGTCCGTGAGCGATTCCCGGAAAGCTCCTCTTCCGTCATTAATATATAAGTAGTCGCGCTCGAAAAAATCATTCGACACGAAGATGTCGGTCCATGAGTCATCATTAAAGTCACCTAGCGTAATGCCGAGTCCAAATCCTATATCGCTTCGATAAATGCCAGCTTCCTTCGAATAATCGCGAAATTTGCCGTTGTCATTGATCAGAAACTTGTTTCCACCGCCCGCAGCGTCAGGAATCTCGCGCTGGTCTTTTACCAGATCGTAGTTTCCGACTGATCGTATTGAATTGGTAAGGAGGTAACAATCAAGGTCTCCATCCTTGTCGTAATCGAAAAACGCTGCTTGCACAGAGAGACCAACGATATCGAGACCGAATTCCGCTGCCCGTTCAGTAAAAGTCAGATCGCCGTTATTGATGAAAAGCTCATTGTATCTTCGAGGGGCGTCGGGGGCGCCGGACTTACACACATAGATATCGAGCCACCCATCTGCGTTGACGTCTGCAAGCGTTACGCCCGTTGCCCAGACACCAGCACATGCCACATTTGCTTTAGCCGTGACATCAGTGAACTTCCAGTTGCCGGTGTTGATATAGAGTTTGTTATCGGCCTGATTGCCCGCAAAGTAAATGTCGAGCAGGCCGTCGTTATTCAGATCCCCGATAGCGACACCTGCGCCGTTATAAAAATTGCGGTAGGTATAGGGGTTAAATTCTTCCGTGAAGGAAAGATCATTCCGGAAAGTGATGCCCGCGGATGCGGCGACGTCCTCAAACAACGTCCGGTCACTCGCCGGGTCGCTTGCGCAGCCCACCAGTGTCAAAAGCACCAATGCCCTCAGGAATCTCATTAATCAAACAAAAAAATAGCGTCCAACAAAAATGCTGGACGCTATCCGAAATTACAAATATTGTCTGGTACTGAAGATCAGTAACCAGGGTTTTGCGTCAGAGGAAACGCCGTCGGGGCGCTCGCCTGCATTTGCTCAAGTGGAATAGGGAAAAGTATCTTATAAGCATCGTTGTGAGCATCCTTTTGCCACCAGGCATCCCCAAATGCTCCGAAGCGTATCAGGTCTGTACGACGCAGAGCCTCAATAAACAACTCACGTCCGCGCTCGGCGAGCATATCGCCCTCGGTCATTGTTGTGAAGGCGTCAACGCCAGCACGCTCGCGAATTTGTCCGACCAAAGCCAGCGTTGTACCATCGTTGAAATTATTTCCATTCAACCGGGCTACAGCTTCGGCCTTGTTCAATAGCACCTCACCGTAACGCAGCAATGGAAAGTCATTATCCATGTCATTATTCTGACCGATCTTGAAACTGAATTTTCCAAGTCTTGCGCCACCCTGGCGAGACGCATTCGGATACATCTCATTGATGAAAGGCGTATAGTTTACCGGGGGGCCATCCGGATCTGCCTTGTCAAAAGCCAGGTCAAGAACAGGGTTTCCATTCAGATCGAATTGCGGGCCTACGATAAAGTTGTTGACCTTGCGCTCATCGCCATCCTCATAGGAGTTATAAAAATCTTCCGTCGTGGAATAGCCGTTCCATGGTTGCGATTGCAGTTTATACGTCAGCTGGCTCGGATAGTGAAGGGTCATCTGGGCGATATTCATCCCCGTACCCGTGGCCTCATCAAACGGTGCGACAAAAATATGCTCCTCGTTCTCAATATTCGCCGGAGAAAATACATCGGCATAGTTGGGAGAAAGGTTATAAAGCCCGGAATTAATCACCTCATCGGCCGCATCTATTGCATCCTGATAATGATTCTCGTTCGCATAGATCATTCCATTCAGATATAACCTTGACAAGAGTGCCCATGCTGCAGCCTGGTTAACGCGTCCATATTCGGGCTTACCGGAGGTCAGGTCCGGAATGGCTGCCAGCAGTTCATCTTCAATAAAGTGAAACACTTCGGCGCGGCTAGATTGCGGCGCACCTTGTCCGGCAACAGTCACGATCGGCACATTGCCGAACAGGTCAATTAATCTCCAATAGAAAAAGGCACGGAGGAATCTCAATTGCGCCTTGGCATTGTCAGAGATGTCATTGTCGAGCAAATCGTTGCACTGGAAGATTCCATCGTAGGCCTGGCTCCAGGCATCGTTGATGGAAAGGCTTTGCGGCGTGAATTGGTGCTTGTGCATCGTGATGTACACGCCGCCGTCGAACCAGTCACCACCTTTCTGGGTAATCACTGCTTCATCGCTAGACAACTCCTGAACCTGGAAGAAGCCGCCATTTGTGGCGGTTCCTGCCAGCACCCTGGAGAACGCATCTGCAAGCCCGTCGTTTGGTGTCGGCTTGTTCACGTTGTTCTTGGTACCAACACCGGGGTTCGCGGGATCGAAATCCTCCTTAAAGTCACCCTTGATCTCTTCATCAAGGTTGCACGAGACGGCTCCGACCAGCACCAATATGATGAGTGAGTATTTAAATAGATCTTTCATATCTGCTAACATTTTACAGCCCAATGTTTAACCCAAAAGTGAATGTTCTTGCCGTGAAATAGCTGTTCCTTCTGTCAATACCAGGTGCAAGAACGTCAGGTGTTGTTCCCAGAAAGCCACCATTATCTATAGCACCATAATCCTGAAGTACGGGCTCAGGGTCAATTCCGGTATAGTTCGTGATCACGAAGGCATTTTGGACGTTTGCATACAGGCGGACGTTTTTCACGATACCTGAGGAGGGTTTGATGTTATACCCCAGTGTCACGTTGTCCAACTTGAGGAAGTCGGCTTTCTCAACGTAGAGCGAACTATATTGAGAAAAGATGAGGCCGTCCACCGCCTTGTCAGTGATCACCCTATTATAAGAGTTAATCGCACCTGGATCGATCGGCTCGTAGAATGCTCTAAACGTATTGACCAGGCTGTGTCCAAATGCCCCACGGAAGAACGCATTGAGGTCCCAATTTCCAAGAGTCAGTTGGTTGGTCCATCCCAATTCGAGTGAAGGGATACCGTTACCTAGTTGCTGGAAATCGCCGTTTGGATTAAGCGCCTCAGCCGGGGCAGAAATTACTGATCCGTCACCATTGAGGTCCTTGAACCGTGGCGCGCCATTACCTTCCACGCCGTCAAATACTGGACCCCAGATTTGACCAAGCTCCTCGCCAACAGCAACACGAATCATGCTGGTTCCGTTTTGGCCGGGCGCACCGAGGTCCGCGCGAACTTGCTCATCTATAATAAAGGACTCAAGAGTTGTCTTGTAGCTGCTCAGCACCACGCCGGGGTTCCAGCGCAGGCGTCCGAATTGCAAATCATTGTAGTTCAGCGATAGCTCGATACCGTTGGTCTTGAGTGAGCCCGAATTCTCAAAACGGCGACCCGACGGGAACTGAGTCACGGGAACGTCCCTTTCGAGAATAAAGTCCTCTATATTGCGCGTGTACACGTCCAACGAGCCACCTAGCTTGCCACCAAGTCCGAAATCAAGACCAAGGTTAATCTCAGTCTTTTGTTCCCACTTCAAATCCGGATTTGCATCGCGTGCTTTGGTGACGTTGCCTCCTCCCTGGAACGAATAGTTGTACAAGTCCTGTGCAAGACCGTTTTCATTAGGCAGCGAACCCGTTACACCAAATCCGACGCGAAGTTTCAGAACATCCACACTGGCAAGATCCAGATAGTGGTCCAGATCTATACCAAGTCCTGCTGCAGGGAAAATACCCCACTGGTTATCCTTACCTAGTTTGGTAGAACCTTCTCTTCTGACGGATGCATTTAAGAAGATCGCATTGTCGAACGTCAGGTTCAATCGTGCAAAGCCGGCGATAATGCGGGCATTCGGTGAAGCACTACTTGATACATTCACGCGGCTAGCCAATCCCGACAAGCGATCACCAGAAGCTTCAAGGATGTAGTAGCCGAGGGCATCACTGGGGAAGTCACCAAGTTCGAGGAAATAGTCCTCAAATTGATCTTCCTGGAATGAATAGCCAGCAGAGAGATCCAGGTTAATGCTACCAAAGGTCTCCGACAATGTACCGTAAGTCTCAAACAATGTGAAACTTCTGTCACTTGTATATCTCCTGGCCAGTCCGCCACGGTTCAGTCCTCTAAAGAGCGAAGTGCGCGAATAGTATTCACCGTTAAGGTTGTTCTCGTACTGCTGACCATAGTTTACGGTCAGGGTCAAATTGTCGAGCAGTGAGTAGTCCAACTTGGCGTTGTAATTAAGGTTCTTCCTTTTGCCCTCGTTGGTGTTTTGATCGATGATAGCCACCGGGTTAAAGTTGTCGAACAAGATGGCCTGATAGTAATCGCCATTATCGAAACGAATGGGGGCGGTAGGGTTAAATAATACCGCATAGCGAAGCGCTTCATTAAACGAAAAGTTGCTCTTCCGGTTGGTAAGCGCCAGGTTAAGATCGATCTTGAGTTTGTCGTTCAGGGTGCTGTGGTTCAGGTTAGCGCGGGCATTAATCTGGTCAAATCCAGACTCATTCAAAATACCCTGAATGTTGCGGAAGTTCGTTGACATCCTGAATGTCGTCGAGCGTGTTCCGCCGGACACCGCTATATTATGGACATGGGAAACACCCGTTCTTGTTACTTCATCAACCCAATCCGTTTCATCTCCCAGGTCGTTTCCACCGGCAGCGATGTATTGCGATGGCGTCATAATAGGCTGTTGCCTCGCAATAGTTGCTGCGGAAACGTATCCATTGTAAGTGGTATTAAGGGCACTGCTATTACCCGATCCGCGCTTGGTTGTAACGAGGATCACACCGCTCGAGCCGCGGCTTCCGTAAATAGCGGCGGCAGAACCATCCTTGAGCACGTTAATCGAAGCGATATCGTTGGGGTCCACATTGTCCAACGAGGCACCAATAACGCCATCGATAACCACAAGAGGCTGGGTATTGGCACCGACGGTTGAAATACCACGGAGACGTATAACAGAAGCTGCGTTGGGATTTCCACCGCGATTATACACGCTTAATCCGGGAACCTTGCCTTGCAACAATTGAGTGGGATCATTGATGTTTCCCTTGTTGAAGTCTTCGGCGTTAAGTTGAACGACCGAACTTGTAAGTTCCTTTTTCTCCTGAGAACCATAGCCGACGACTACGACTTCAGAAAGCGCCATCACATCGGGCTCAAGCGTGACGCTGACAGATGTTTGAGCGCCCACGGCAATTTCCTGGGTCGCATACCCCACAAACGAGAAAACGAGGGTAGCGTTGTCAGCGACATTGATCGTGTAATTGCCATCGGCATCGGTGGCAGTACCATTGTTCGTGCCCTTCTCGATAACGTTTACTCCGGGAACTCCCGACCCGTCATCTGCGGAGGTCACTCTTCCTGTTACGGTCCTGGTCTGCGACCACGCCATCGTAGTCACGAGCATGAGCAGAACCGTAAAATACCTGTGTAACGACAAGTATAATCTAGTCATACGGTTTTGGTTTGGGTTTAAAAAAAGGGTTAATAGAGTTGTGCGAAAATCAGCGCCTCCGACATACGCACAAATCCAACTAAAATATAGGAAGATCAGCTGTATTACCCAGCAAAATTTTCTCGTTTTTTTCGCAGAAATCGAAGCCGCAAACGTTACCGGCGGAGTGGTATTTGGAAAAACAGCGCATGGACTGGCCATCTCATTGCAATTTTTCCAAAAAATCGGGGCTGTGAAGTTGCTGTGAAGTCGCGAATCAATGAAGCTCAAGCACAAGGGCGGTCCACGGCCCCACTGTAAGATGATCAAGCGGCTGCTCCCGACCGGTCATAATATCGGTGGCTGTGGAGGCACCCTTCACATTCTCAGCAAACCTCTCCATCGTCACCGTCTTCTCCTCATCATTGCCATTTAGTACCACCATCAACACCTTTTCCTCATTATGCCGGAAATAGACATAAATATTGTCCTCCGGAATATAGTGGGTGAGCTTACCGGAATGAACGACCGCCTGGTCTTTTCTCCACTGCAACAGACGTTTGAGAAAATTGAATGCCTCCCGCTGCTCTTCACTCCTGCCCTCATTGGTGAAACTGTTCACTTCGTCGCCTGGCCAGCCGCCAGGAAAATCTCTCCTGATATCAGGGTGATGAGCGCCATCGCCGTCCATTAGAATCTCGGTTCCATAATAGATCTCCGGTATGCCGCGCATCGTCAACAGGAAGACCAGGCCCATTTTGAATTTTCGAAGGTCTCTCTTAACCGACAGGAAGAACCTGGTCATGTCGTGATTATCGAGAAAGATCACATTATTAAAGGGATCGGGATAAATGAAATCCTGCGACAACAACATGTAAAGACGGCGCATGCCCGTATTCCACGAGGCTCCCTCATTGAGTGCGCGCGGCACAGCAAAGCAAAATGGAAAATCGGTCACCGACGGCAGGTTTGACTGGTACCCGTCTTTATTAACCATCCCCTTCTGCCAGTAGGCGGTCGTTGCCGGGTCGTCGATCCACACCTCTCCCACTATGTTAAATGCTGGATACTCGTCGAGCACTTCGTCCGACCACCTGGACATGAAATTCTTGTCCGGATAGGGATGTGTGTCCATCCGGATTCCATCGATGCCGGCATACTCGATCCACCACAACGTATTCTGAATGAGGTATTGGGCAACGAATGGATTCGTCTGGTTGACATCGGGCATCGTCGTATCAAACCAGCCATCATTCATCTTAATGAGGTCAAATTCAGATCGATAAGGGTCTGAAAGGACGTTGAGCTGATAATTCGATCGTGTAAACTCGGGAAACCGGTGGACCCAGTCCTGGGCCGGTGGATCGTGCATCAGCCAATGATCGTTGCCAATATGATTGATGACCATGTCCTGGATCACTTTTAATCCCATCGCGTGGCTTTTGTCAATGAATGCGAGGTAGGCCTTGTTGCCACCGAATCGGCGATCAACGTTGTAGAGATCAGTGATGGCGTAACCGTGATAGCTGCTTCTCCGCTGATTGTTCTCCAACACCGGGTTTAACCAGATCGCCGTCACGCCCAGATCGTGGATGTATTCGAGGTGGTCGGTGATTCCTTTTAAATCTCCGCCGTGGCGGGCGCCTCCGCGGGAGCGATGCACTCCCTCAAACATTCCTGGAACTGAATCATTACTGACATCGCCATTGGCAAAGCGATCAGGCATGATGAGGTAGATCACATCTGAGCTGTTGAACCCCTGAATCCGATTTCCAGCGGTGGACTTCTTTTCTAAGGGATAATCATGGACAAAGGATTTTCGGCCCTTGCCGAAACGGATAGGGACGTTTCCGGGCTGAGCGCCTGGATCGATCTCCAGCGTCAAAAATCGATAGTGAGGATTCTCAACGGTCTTTGATTCCTTGAGTGAAACGCCAGGATATTCCAGTGAGACTTCAAGTGCCGTCAAATCCTGATCCTGATCATGGAACAGTATCTCCACGGTGTTGTGCTTCATCCCGATCCACCACGACGGCGGCTCGACATGTTCGAACACGGGCTGCTGACCGACCGCCGATGATGAAATAAGGAGTGCCAAAACCAATAGTCGCATGGCCATGCCAAATATGGATAGATTAACGTTTTTCATGTTCAGGTATCTTTCTTGGGTTAAAGGCTATTCAATTCTGATACTTTCGATTGCTACTCCATTTGCTTGCTGCGCTTCCGTTTCTGAAAGCCCTGGCCCTATGGAGAGCTGCAGGGTTTCCACAGCGGTAATGTCGAAGGGTTCGCTTGTTTTCTTTTCGAAGTAGTATGAAAGAAAAGTCGGATACGGCCGCGGAAGGGTAACGAGGCGGACTTGCTTCAGGTCGCTGAGGTTTATTGAATGATCCTGTTTTTCAACGCCCAGGGTAACGACTGCGCCATACGTTGTTCCGGTTTTGGAAACGAGTGCCACCTGAAATTTGCAGGGTTTCCCGTTCAGCGCACGGCCCGTGACGACGACCCTGGATTTGTCAGAAAGGCCCTCGCGGCTCGCGAAAAGCCGGTCACCAACGAAGAATCGCATAGAGTAATCATAGAGCTTGGCGGCATTCGGGTTTTCAGGGTCCGGAATGAAAAGTCGCTCGACATTAACATGCAGTTCGGACCTGCCGGGGTCGAAAGTTGGTATCACGGTTGAACTTCTCGTCCACCTCCTTGAAAGGCGGTTGACGTCGGTTGCCGTGTTGAATAACATTACTGGCGAATCGGGCCGCCTGACAGGAGCTTCGTAGGCGTTCCGATCAAAAAAGTCCCAGTCGCGTGGATGCGTCTGGATCCCGGAAGGAAACGTCACGGACTTGCCTCCCGTCGTGACGACGATGTGATAACGTATTGTTCCTTGTTTGATTTTATCTCCTGCGATCACTGCTTTGTACTTGTTATTCCCTGAAGCCTTCATATCGATTACTTCCGGTCTGAACCCGCCCGTCCAGGCAAATACCTGAATCGACTCGGGCTCTTCCGGAGATGCGATTGTTGCCGTGATGGCGTAATCCACGCCCTCTGTTGCAGCAGTTGGTTTGTGGACGACAACGGTGGACTCCAGGTTGGACTTCGGCGCGACAAACTCCTTCAGCACAATGTTCTTCCATTTATCATCTGGTTTCACCCGCGTGGTGATGCCATCCCTGACGAGCAAATAAGTGCCGGGTGAGACGCTCAGTTTCCCCTCTTCAGAATGTGAAGCACTTGTATTGTCGTCGTTGATTCCCTTAATGGAAAAACTGGGGCCGAGATCTGAAAGCTTGACCGTCATCGAATGAGCCTTCCACTGCACGGCTGCAATTTTCTTCTTTGGGCTTGTGCGCTCAAACGGGTCGTGCAACCAGATCGCGTCAGGCATTACCTCAAGCCGCCAGACGCCCGCTTCAATCTTGTCCAGGAAATACGCTCCCGCGCCGTCGTACTGCACAACGGGAGAGCTACCGTATCCAGCGATTTTCTCAAGGCCTGCGCCAGCACGCGGTATCGACGAGGTGTTGTTGGTGTAGAGGAATTTTGTCGGGGAGATCATTTCCGCGAGGTCCGACTCATAGCTCACCCGAAAATTGCCGAATGATGCGTTTTCAGGATACGTTCCAAAATCACTGTACATAGGAATCTCGTGGAACACCTCGGCGGCGATCATGAGGCTCAGCGCTTTTTGCGGCGCATACACCAGGTTCATGAAGTGCGTACCATATTCAGTATTCACATCGGCCATGTAGGTGGGATCATACGCAAAGTGGGTGGCCACCTGCATTCCAGCTTGTCGAAAACTCCGGGCCATTGCGGGATAGATGTAGGACCGGCCAACGTCGGCCGCGTCGAATTCGTACACGAATCGTGCAATGCGCTTGAACTTTGGGTTGTCGGCAAAAGGAATTTCATAACGATCAACATTCGGCAAAAAATTACCGCCCAATTCATGACCGGCTCCGAGACCGGTAGGATACCACTGGAATGTGCCACCCTGGATATCAGCATCGAAATAAGCGTTCTCAAGGTTAATGCTGTGACTGATGTTATAGAATACCGGTTTCTTACAGCCCGTGTTTCGTATCGCCTTGACCATGCGGTTGATGAACTGTGTTACTTTTTCAGGGGCTTCGCGATGGTGTGGCTCGTTGCAGACTTCGAACGCGATGATCGCCGCATCCTCCTTATAGGCAATGCCGGTGTATTGATTGACGTGGTTAACAAACTGAAAGAGATAGCGTTCCTGTGCTTTGATCGCATCGGGATTTGTGAGGCACGCGTCCTTGCCGTATTTGCGCGAAAATCCAGGAGTAGCGTCATCGGGCTCGGGCCACCCGTTTCCCCAGTAAGCAATCGGCGTGATGACGAACTTCATTCCTCGTTCCTTCATCCGCGATAGCGTATAGTCGAATAGCCTCAGGTGATCATTTTCCAGCAGGTTCCCTAAAGTGTCGCTAATCTCGGTATCCCACACATGAACTCTGAATGCATCAAAGCCAAGCCTGGCGAAATGGTAAACATCGTCGTCGATCGCTTTTTCAAGCGGGATATTCAGACGTTTCGCCGCGCGGTAGGCGTGCGCAAACATGGCGGTGTAGTTAATACCAAACCCGCGCACCTCTTCATTATTGGTTCCCCATCGCATCACGCCAGACTTGTCGACATACACATCTGTCGACTTTCGCTGCCCGAAACTTCTTCCCGCGAAAGCGAAAAGAAACAACAACGCAAGGCAATATGACCAGGCTTTAGTCCTTGTTGTAATCATGAGTCATGTATTCAAAGGAGGATAAGGCATCGCCATCAAAATTGAACAACGTGTTACTCTCCCAGGACGAGCCGGTTCCCCACTGGTCGTGCAACGCTGGCACCGAAATCCAGCCAGGCTCCCAATAAATTACTCCGCTTCCACCACCGTCAACTACCTCTTGAACAATCTTCGTCATCATTGCCAACTGGCCGTCGACGGTGTATGGGAATCCCGCGACAGGCGCTTCGCTTCCAAAGGCGTTATTGTAATTGTCATGGGTCTCGTTTGTCCACGGATACGCCGTTTCGAGTATCATCACATCCTTGCCGAACTTGCTTCTGAATGAAGACACCGACCCGGATAGACTTTCTACTCCGATCGTTCGATGCCAAAGCGGATAATAGGAAAATCCAATAATATCGAAGTCGACAACATTGCCACTTCCCATGATGTTGGTAAACCACCAGTCCACGTTCTTCGGATCGGCAACATGCAGCGCGATCCTGGTCTTTACATCCGAGTGCTCACGCACATCCTCTATCGCTTTAATTCCTGACCGGATGATGCCCCCCAGCCTTACCCATTGACCATCGTTGCACACATTGCACGATGGAAACCCGGCAGGAGCGTCTGTGTAAAGCATCCCGCAGTTCGTTTCATTTCCGATTTGAACAAGGTCGGGCATCAGGCCGCGATCGTTCAAATAGTCTAGTGTCTTGAACGTGTATTGATAAACAGAATCTTGAAGGACGTCGGCATCGGTGATCGAGCGCCATGCTTTCGGAATTCCCTGCTTACCCGGGTCCGCCCAATTGTCGGCATAGTGGAAGTCGAGCAGAACACCCATTCCGTTTTCCTTCGCTTTTTCGATCGCATTGGCGACATCCGAAAGATCATTGTACATTTTTTCACCGGCGGGATCGTAGACGGTCATCGTCCACTCGGGGTTGTGCCACAACCGAAGCCGCACGAGATTGGTACCACGATCCGCGAAAATCGCATAGGGATTGCGTATGTCTCCTTCATCGCGGTAGACGCCACCCTTATCCAGGATCTGATTCACATACGACAAATCCGCGCCGAAATAGAAATCAATGTCGTTCTCGTCGTCAAGCTTATCATGAGGGTCGTCTTGCTGACAGCTTGTCGGCAGCACGATGCTGAAGAGAAAAAGACACATGACCAGTATCCTGCAACGCATGGCTCCAACTTGTTGCTTTTACTCCACTTTTACAAACGCATTGTTTTTAATCGAGCCAACGGAATTATGACCGGAAGCCGACCGTCATTTCTTAATGAGCTTCGTTCTATGTTCGCCTTTGTCGGTCCTGATCCGGACAACGTAAAGGCCCGATGGTAATTGGCTTATGTCCCATGAGTAATCGGAAATTCTTGCAGGTGACGCGGCGAGACCCGACGTGGTGTATAGTGACACATTCAGGACCTTGCCGGCTGACGATGAAACGTTAAACCTGTCTCCTGCCGGATTAGGATAGAGATCGATTGCATTGCGAAGCTCCGGTCCGTTCGACGTGACCACCGTCGAGGACACGGGTACATCCGTGAACAGCTTATACCCTCCCGCGGCGACGGAGATACTCTTGGTAGAACTTTCCACCACGACTTCGGCGCCACCTCCGTAGTAATCGTACCAGGTGCCCGTATGCGGAAACGAAACCTGAACGGGCTGACCCACGAGATTAAAGTTGGCAACAATAACGGCGTTCATTTCGTCTGCCGAATTCGGTGACGCGGTATAGGGGTCGTTCTTCAAAATAATTTGCTTGACCAAAGAATTGCCGGTGGAAATCGTAGCTGTGCCGGTGGTAAACAGATCATACTCACGTCGCAGTCTCAAAAGATCCCGGATATGATCGAATAACCATCGTCTGTGGGAATCCTGCTGGTAGTCCCATCGCAGCGGCTTGGGTGATAACCGGCATCCATCGCTTAAGCTTCCGTCGGTACACGCGTTAATGCTATAGTCGTACCCCAACTCACCAAACTGCCAAAGCATTTTCGGTCCCGGGATTGTATAAAACAGCGTGGTCGCTGCCCTGACACGTGAAAGCCCAACGACTGTATCTTTCACCGAATAGGCCGAAGTAGCGTTGCCATAGAATATGTTTTTGACCATCAATCTCTCTTCATCGTGACTCTCCATGTACGACACGAGTCGCGGGACGCTCCAGCCCCGGCTTTGATAACTGACTCCCGCAATGTTGGTGTTCTCTTCATAGCCCATCGTAAGCTGGTTGTATTGGTCGGTCATTTTACCCCAGAGCATCATGCCCTTACCCTCTGCCGAACGATATTCGGCCAACACTTTTTCTTCCTCGTTTACAGCGAGGTGTTCCAGAATAACGTACGCGTCTGGTGAATGCTCCCAGATTTTGTCCGCCATCCTTTCCAGGATCGCAACGCGCGAGGCGTCGTATGCCGACCATGCGCCCACATTGGTCGGATTGTTTGTTTGAGTAAATCCCTTCGACAAGTCGAACCGGTATCCGTCCACCTTGAATTCATTCAGCCAATAATAGTTGACCGTGTCGAGGTACTGCTTCGTATAACTGCTTTCGTGGTTCATGTCAAAAAAGACATTGAACGGATGGCGAGCGGTTACATTGAACCATTTGTTGTCAGCCTCTGGTTTGAAGTTTACAAAATCAAAGTCGAGCAACACGTATGGGTTGGGCGCGTCGTGATGATTCATGGCGATATCCAGGATCACCGCGATACCAAGTCCATGACACTCATCGACAAATTTTTTAAGGTCGTTCTTCGTGCCATAGTACTTGTCGGGAGCGAACATAAATGTTGGGTTATAGCCCCACCCCTCATTGCCATTGAATTCCATGATGGGCATCAGCTCGATGGCGTTGACGCCAAGTCGTTTGAGGTAACTCAACGTGTCGATCAGGCTATTGTAATTTCTGGACTGGTCATCGAAAAAATCGCGAATGAGAAGCTCATAGATCACCAGCTCCTGTTTGGCGGGGCGAACAAATCCGGTGTTCTTCCACTGATAAGGCTGCTGGCCTGTCTGGAGCACAGCTACGCGATTGAAGTACCAATGTTCAGAGAGCGCCTCTGAGGGGAATGGCTTTAGATCCGGATAGGTAGACTCGGGAATATATCGGTCATCAGGATCGAGGATCTTATCAGCATAGGGGTCAGCGATCCAAACAGATTCGTCGACGAGGTAATGGAAAGCATACTCTTTGCCCGCTTCGAGACCGTCGATAGCAAGCCAGAAATGTTCGCCGTCTTTTTTCATTTTAAACGCTGGATCGATGGTCCAGTCATTAAATTCACCCACCACAAATGCGGACGCCTTTCCTGGCGCCCATAAGCTGAGGGTGACGGTGGTTGGATCGGATGAATAGTTAATTCCATCAATAATGCCCTCAGGGCGGGCCTCGCTGACCGTCGGCGTTCGGATCACATACGTAAAAGACGCAGTCTTTACTTCTGTGCCGTTGTCCGCATATACCGTGATCGCCGTGGATCCTTCTGTCTCTGTGACAACATGTGTGTATGACAGGGATGTAACTTGTCCCGACGACGTGGCAAGCACGTCATTTCCAATCTTTAACTGAATTTCAGCCGGCTCATTTGTATTCACCGTAATTTCGATCGATTCGCCGTTATTAATAAAGAACTGGCTCTCCACAGGCGACGCAAATCCCACGGCAAACGACTCCGTGAACTCGATGAATTTATCCGACGTTTGTCCGTTCGACCAGTCGCGGCCTTTCAGCAAGACTCCTACAGTTGCAATCTGATCGGCGGATTTGGCAAAAAAATCCGTGGCGGTGATGGTGATTGAATAAATGTTGGGACTGCTTCCGGAGCGAGTGACTTTTGCAGCATCCTGTGCGCTGGTCGCGGGGTTCACGTTGGTGGGTGCGTCTGCATCGTTGGCGCCGTTTTCCAGCCACGCCCAAAGCCAGACGTCGTTCAGATTCTTCGAGGCGAAGTCCGTGCCTGTGACATCGAACGTGATCGTGACCGGTTCGGTCGGTGATGGAACGGCGGGATTGGTTGTTACAATCTGGCCGAACGCCGTGACCACAAGCGTCAGCAACACGTTCGAGAGAAAAAATTTTTTCATGGTTCCCTTAAAAAGCCCAGAGGCTGCCTAATCATGTCCGATTGACTGACAGCCTCTGAGACTAAAAACTCTCCTATTATTTCAGGAACGTATACTCTCCGGTCCCCGAGTTAAACGTGACAAAGAATTTGCCGTCCTTCGTCGGAATGTTGGCTCCGTTCTGAAGCGCTATTCCCGAAGGGAACGTTGTCGATCCCCAGTTAACCGCCCAGTCATTATCAGCACGGAATTTCGCTTCCGCTTCTGTTAGCGTGATGACCTTGCTCCACAGGAAAGGGTTTGCCGGGTTCTTGATCATGTCTGTATCGGTGTCCCATCCGCCAGGTTGCGCGGGTCCGATGATGCCGACTGATCCGTAAGGAGACGAATTCATTGTCGCCATCAGCGAATATTCGCCTGTGACGTCGTTGAATCTCACAAAGTAAGTGCCGCCGACAGCAACCGGAATATTGGGACCATTTCCGATTCCAAATCCGGAGGGTGCTGTGTCGGATCCCCAGTTATTCGCCCAATCGTTTTCAGCTCTGAATTTGACAGCGCCTGTTCCCAGGGTCACGGTTCCGGTCCAGATGTGCGGGTTGCTTCCGTCCTTAGTTAGATCGGTGTCGGAATCCCACCCTCCAGCTGTTGCGTCACCGATGATACCAATGGTGGTGTACTCGGGGGCACCGACAGCAGTGAAGGAATAAGCGCCGGTGTTATCGTTGAACGTTACTTTGTAATATCCATCTGTCGGGATCGGAATGTTGGCTCCATCTTTGGCGCCCGTTCCGCTCGGGAAATCCGCAGCGCCCCAGTTGTCAGCCCAATCATCCATGGCTCTGAACTTCACTGCCTTTCCACCAAGCAGATAGACAGTAGCCGTCCAGGTGAACTTGTCAGCCCGGGTCGGGTCCGCCAGGCGCATGTCGGTGTCTACATCCCATCCACCAATGGTCGCATCGCCAATGATGCCCACCGTACAGAATTTCCCGCATTCACTCAATTGATACGTCGTCGCGGTGCGCTGAATAACCCCGGAATACAATGGATCGCTGGTAAAGCCATTGATCGTTGACCGTACGCGAATATTCACGGTTGATTCTGTGAATCCGGGTAGTCCGAGGGCAAGCATCGCATCATTAAAATCTTCAACGGTGACTGTTGCACTGGTCGCTGAAGTCTCGGCCAATGTCTGTGGACTGCTGAAGTCCTCGTCGTTGTCGATCTGTAAAGCGTAACTTGTCGAGACGTTGACGCCGTAGTCCGCTTTTTCCCATTCGAATACTTCGAAGGTATTGGCGGCATTATCAGGATTCAGTTCCACGGCGTCGGCAGTGGCGGCATTTTTCATAGTAGGGGCTGCAAATTCGCCGGCGTCCGGCAACACAGGTCCGAGTTCCTGCTCGCTGCAGGATCCGACAAGCGTGATCAGCACGGCCAACACCCCATATCGGTTTATTCCTTTCGTTTTCATCTTCTGGTACTCTGTTGATATTTTACTAATAGCCTTCATTTTGTTGCAGGGTCGGATTTGCTCCGATATCGGCAGCAGGGATCGGGAAGAGATCGCGATACGAATCTGTAGCGATACCTTCTTTTACTTTGCCCTTCCACGGCCAGATGTACGATCCACCTGTGAACTTACCGAAACGAATCAGGTCTGTGCGACGATGTCCTTCCCAGTACAATTCGCGTCCCCGCTCGTCGAGGATAAAATCCAATGTCATATCCGGATCGGCGATATTGCCGGAAGTGTTTCCATAAGCGCGTGTCCGAATTTGGTTGATGTAGCCCAGGGCTTCGGCGCGCGTTCCGCCATTTCCTCCTCTCACAACGGCTTCAGCGAACATCAGGTATGCATCTGCCAACCGGTACATCGGCCAGTCCGTATCAACAAAGTCGGGGTGAGCGTGCGTCGCTGGCGATCCATCGAGCTTCCTGTTACGGAATTTGGTGATCGCATATCCATCGGTAAACTGTGCGATATCGTTGATCTCTTTGGATTGTCCGTCCGTCCAGAACAGGGCACGGCTGTCGCCACTACTTGGGAACAAATCCACAAATGCGGATGTCGTGCGCACGCCGCCCCATCCGCCGCCAACGCCAAACATGGCATCAGGAGGCATTGATCCGCCGATCGGCGCGTGTACGAGGTACACCATGCCACCGTACGACTGGGTGTTCAACCCGTCGAACGTAATGGGGAAGATCATCTCGGGGCTGGTGTTGTTATCGGCAACGAAGGTGTGCAGGTAATTGGCTGAGAGGCTGTAAGGTCCACTAATCACCTTTTTGAGGTTGGCAATAGCTTCAGTGTACTTGGGAACACCAATATATACTTCGGCGTTGAGGTACAATTTCGCCAGCGTCATCCAGGCTGCTGCCTGGTCAGCACGACCGTATTCGAACTTGGGAGCTCCCAGCTCCGATTCAATCGCCAGCAACTCCGATTCCACATAATTAAACAGGTCTGCGCGAGTTGTTTGCGGCGGGAAATAAGAGCCAGGCTTGTCAGCTTCGGTGACGAACGGAGGATTGCCGAAAAGGTCGATTGCATGATAGTAGGCAAGCGCTCTGAGAAACCGCGCCTCAGCATTGTATTTCTTGATGTCGGAATCGCTGTTGCCAGTTGTTACGCGGATGTATTCGTTGCATAGCGCAACCGTGTACATGATCCTGGAATAGATTGCTGCGATAAAGCCGTCTGTAGCGGACCACGTCTGCCAATGAAAATCCTTGATCGTCGCGTCGTTCCAGGCAATGACTGCTTCGTCAGTAGTCAGTTCCTGGCAGTTCCAATACTGCCGCAGATAGTTTCCAAAACCCTCGTCGATACCGGCGATGTCAGGTTGCCCGGCAGGGCCTTGCTGACCACTAAGCGCGAATGTGGCATACAACTTCGCCAGTCCCTCCTTATACGCGGCCTTGCTGCTGTAAACCGTTGCCGACGTCACCAGGTTGGGGTCAATGGGAACGACATCAAGATCGCCTATACAAGACGTCATCAGCAACGTAGTTGTGATGACTGCTATCAGAAGTGATTTATATCTTTTCATAGTTCTTTTCAATTAATAGGTCAGGTTAACACCAAGCAGGAAGACTCTCGGTCTCGGGTAGATCGTATTGTCGATGCCATTGGCGATCTCCGGGTCGATGCCACTGTAGTTCGTGACCATGAAGGCATTTTGTACTGTGACACTGAATCGGGCTTTGAGCCTGTCCGTGAACAAGTGGTCCAGGCGATATCCAGCACTGATGTTGTCCATCTTGAAGAATGATGCGTCCTCGACGAAATGATCTGACCAGTACTGCGGATTCACGAATTCGGTCTCATTGATTGATGAGCGAACATTGCCGAAGAATCCCGACTGTACATATACCGACGAGTATGAATTACCTGAATTCCCATTGTTGTAAACATAATTTCCAAGACTAAAACGGCTTGAAAACGAAAAGTCGAAATTCTTGTGAGTGAACGTTGAGTTCAACCCCATGAGCACATCCGGCGCCGGGCTGTGGAAGTGATACTTGTTCAGGTTATTGGAAGTCACGGCACCACCTTCTCCAGTGCGATCAACGTAGAGACCTTCAATCGGCATTCCCGCGCTATTGTAGATTTGCTCAAATACATAGAATGAATAAGCGGGCTCGCCGACGCGATGGTTTTGGATGAAGTTACCAACGCCGCCTGAAATACCTCCGACGTCTACCCCCTGATAAGAAGGATCATCGGTCTTGGTAAGTTTGGTGATCTGGTTGATGTTTTTCGTCAGGTTAAAGCCGACATGCCAGTTGGTCGTGGTCGTCGCGATCGGGTCGGCAGACAGTGTGACTTCAACACCTTTGTTCTCCAGGCTACCGACGTTGGTGGTCAGGAAGTTGGAAAAGTTACTCCCAGCCGGGATCGGAATGAAGTTGATGAGGTCACGCGTCTCGCGCTGATACAAATCGACTGTCGCGTTCAATTTGCCGAACAGCCCCACATCAACACCGACGTTGTAGGTCGTGGTCTCCTCCCATTTTATCAATGCATCGTATGGATCTGGCCGTAATGTCGGCACGAAATCATCACCGAACTGATAGGATGCACCGCCAATGCTCTGGCGATAAATGGCCAGTGCGGGATACGCATTACCGATATCCTGTTGTCCGGTAACACCCCATCCAGCACGCAGCTTCAGGTTAGTCAGTCCGGGTACACCATCGAGGAAGGGTTCTTCCATGACGTTCCAGGCAACAGCCACGGCCGGGAACAGGCCCCATGGGTTCTCCACAAAGCGAGAAGAACCATCAGCACGCACGGTTGCAGTCAACAGGTATTTATCCTTAAAGGAATAATGGGCCCGCCCGAAGAACGACAAGAGATAGTTCTCGTTCTTATAGAGCGATTCCTGCTTGCTCAGCCTCACAATGCTGGCGTCGCCGTTCCGTTGGAAGGTCCAGCCCTCGTGATAAAAATGTTGCCATGAATAGCCTGCTGTCACATCGAATGTTGATTCACCAAGGTTCTTCAGGTAGTTGAAATAAAAATCGAGCAGCTCCGAGTGGTTGTCGTTAGAGTAGTCGATCAATTCACCATTTTGGGTTGCATAGTTCCTGTACGTCCAGGGCGCCTCCGGCGCTGCATTGTTATATCCTCCGCCATGTGAGCGATCCAACCCCACGTTGAGTGTGGCCTTGATGTCCTCAAAGAACGGAAGACGATAATCGATCTTGGCCGAAGCAATAACACGATTGACATCGGATTGATTATCCGTCAGGTTTAGCAAAGCGACAGGGTTATTCGTGCTGAACGTGTTCGCGGCACCATTCGGATCCATCGATCCGTCTTCCAACACATCCGCCAGGTTAACCCATGTAAAATATCCACCGTAGCGGGTATTCCCATTCATCACGGGCTGGGTAGGATCAAAGCCTATTGCCGACCCGATCGCACCGGTGTTACCGAAGTTGTTATGAGCAAAAGTCGTTTTGACGCTGGCGTTGACCGTAAGATGGTCGTCGAGGAAAGACGGCGTCACATTGAGATTAATGGAATGCCGATCCATTTTGGTAGTCTTGAGGATACCCTGCTGATCGGTGAATCCGTATGACACCCGGAACGGCACGTTGCCTGTCGTTCCCGAAAGGCTGAGATTGTGGTCATGCGACACGGCGTTGCGGTAGATCTCCTGCTGCCAATCGGTATTCTCAGAACCAAGACGGGTCAGGGCTGCGGCATTAACGCCGGCGATCCCCTCATCACTAAGCTGGTTGGCTAGTGCGCGAAACTCATCGCCGGAGAGGACGTCGATGAATTTCACCGGCTGGCTCACCGAGCCCTGGAAATTGTAACTCAGCACAGGCTTGCCCTCAGCACCTTTCTTCGTTGTAATGATGATCACGCCATTGGACGCGCGAGAACCATAAATCGCCGTGGCGGAGGCATCCTTCAAGACCGTTACCGATTCGATGTCATTTGGGTTGATCGAAGACAACGCATTGGAAAGCCCTGCAATTCCCGCATTGTCGACGGCGAATCCATCGATGACGATAAGCGGGTCATTGGTCGCGCTCATGGATGAGCCACCGCGAATGCGAATCGTGGCGCTGCTGCCGGGCGCGCCACTGCCAGGAGTCACTTGCACCCCGGCGAGTTTACCCACGAGCAGATCCTGCGGCGAAGACATAACGCCTTTATTGAAATCTTTAGCCGTGATCGCGGTTATGGATCCTGTCACGTCTTTGCGTTCCTGTTGACCATAACCGATGATGACCACCTCACCGAGCGCCGTGACGTCTTGTTGCAGCACGATGTCGATGCTGGTCCTTCCGCCGACGAGAACTTCCTGGGAAGCGTAGCCGACAAACGAAAAGACCAGGGTAGCATTGTCGTTGACGCTGATCGAGTAGTTGCCATCGACGTCAGTGACCGTTCCGTTCGAAGTACCCTTTTCCAGGATACTTACCCCGGGTAATCCCGTTCCTTCATCCCCCGAAGTCACCTTTCCGGTGACCCTGACTGACTGCCCAAAAGCCTGCAGAGTACAGAGCAAAAGGGCGCAGAGGAATGAACTTTTAGACAAGTAGAATTTTAGCATAGGTTAATTGTTGAGTTGATATTGTTTGGAAAAAGTTGTGTCCATCTTGAAAAATAGCGGCCTCTGGAATCCTATCCTCAAAACTCTCAATATAAATTCACGAAATCGAGTTCGTTAACGATCGCGCAATCGTTTGCGCACTTATACCGCAACGA
>CAZLWX010000059.1:0-5686 GCA_964563295.1 uncultured Roseivirgaceae bacterium
TTCGATCGCTGATCCGGAGCAGCCGTCGTTCGTGTTCCGTTACGCTCACATCGTATCGTGTGATCCTGTCGTGGTGCAGGGCAACCGCGCCTATGTCACGATGAGCTCGGGAGAGGGCATGAGCTTTTGCAATCGCGGTGTGAACGCGCTGGAAATCATTGATATTTCTGATCCATACAACCCAACTTTCATCGCCAACTATCCGATGACATCGCCTCATGGCTTGGGCGTGGACGGAAACCTGTTGTTTATTTGCGATGGCATCGCGGGCCTGAAGTTGTATGACATCACCAATGAGTACGACATCCACCTCGTCGACCACCGCGATGATATGTTTGCATATGACGTTATCGCTCGCTCCGGGCTGGCGACGATCACGGGCGAAGATGGTATTTTTCAGTTCTCATACGGCCCGGGCGGACTAACACTCATCAGCACCATACCCGTACTGCGTGCCGAGCTTTGACATGCGTTTGATCCTCAGCGCTCTGCTGGTCCTGTTTTATTCGAATACCTGGGGGCAGGACACTCTCACCGTCGATATGCTTGTGCCTGACAAGGCTATCAAAGTCAGCCCGTTGCACCTCATCAATTTTTACCCCTCTGTCCAGGTGGCCTACGAGCAAAAGATCTCGAGGCGAACGACGCTGCAGCTCGACATGGGGTACGTGTTCGACTACGACGGCGATAATGATCCAGACTTTCAGAACAAACGCGGCGTGAAAGGCAAACTCGAGGGCCGATATTACTTTTGGGGAAGGACAGATCGAAAGAAGATGTACTATGGGTCCGCGGAAGGCTACGCGAACGTCATCAACTTCGACCGCCATGACTTCCGGCAGGAATGTTTCGACCTCGAGTGCAACGACGTTTTCATGCGGGAATATAATTACACCATGAAGTACCGGGAGCAGGGCGTCAGTCTGAAAGCCGGCATGATTCGCTACATGGGCGACAGGTTCATCTTCGACCTCAACTCGGGCTTTACGCTGCGCCATGTTGAATACCGGGAGCCTCCCAACCTGCCGCCGAGCTGGATGGATTTCATGTTTTTTCCGGACATCCCCAACGAAAGAGACCGGGTTACGATTTCTCCAAACCTCGGCATCCGCTTCGGCTATCGGCTGAAGTAGTTTTTTGCTGTTTCAAATCTATTGTGTTTCTTTGCAGTGCTTATCCAGAAAGACCGAGGGAACGGGCCCGATGACGTCTTAGCATCCTATCTTTCGTCACTCGCTGACGAGGTGTTGTGCTAACTCCCATTCCGACGACGATCGTCGGAAAAAGATAAGTAAACCCACCGACCGGGCTTTCTGGATAGCGTTGAATTTTGTCCGAAAGCCTGATGAAAATCGCTGACATTCTTACCAAACGTATTCTCGTCCTGGATGGGGCCATGGGTACGATGATCCAGCAGTACAAGCTGGACGAAAAGGACTTTCGCGGCGAGCTGCTGAAAGATCATCCTTGTCCTGTCAGGGGCAACAACGACCTGTTAAGCCTGACCCGTCCCGATATAATTAAGGAGATCCATCGGAAGTACCTCGAGGCGGGCGCTGACATCATTGAGACCAACACATTCGGGAGCACTTCCATTGCCCAGGCAGACTACCATCTTGAGCATTTGGTGTATACGATCAATTTGCAGGCTGCAAAGATCGCCCGTGAAGTTGCTGACGAGTTTACTGCGAGGGACCCTTCCAAACCTCGGTTTGTCGCCGGTTCGATGGGACCCACAACGAAGCTGGCGTCGATGTCACCTGACGTGAACAATCCCGGTTATCGCGCCATCACGTTCGATCAGCTGGCAGCCGCATTTAAAGAGCAGGCGTCAGGGCTGATGGACGGCGGGGTGGACGTGCTCCTGCTCGAAACCGTCACCGATACACTCAACGTCAAGGCTGCGCTGTTTGCCATCCAGGAACTGTTCGATGAAAAAGGCAGGGAAATCCCTGTGATGGTGTCGGGGACGATCACCGATGCAAGCGGACGAATACTTTCCGGTCAGACCACCGAGGCATTCCTGGTCTCCGTTTCCCATGTGCCCTTGCTGAGTGTCGGACTCAACTGTGCCATGGGCGCGGCTGCGCTTCGGCCGTACTTGCAGGTGTTGAATGAGAAGTCGCCATTCTTCGTCAGCGCCTACCCGAATGCAGGACTGCCCAACGAGTTCGGTCACTACGACCAAACACCATCGCAGATGGCAGCCGAAGTTGAAGAGTATTTGAAAGAGGGATTAGTCAATATAATAGGAGGGTGTTGTGGGTCAGGGCCAGAGCACATCGCCAGGCTAGCGGAGTTGGCGGATCGTTACGCGCCGCGGGTGGCGGCGCGGTCGATAGTCCATGGTCCATAGTCCATAGTCCATGGTCCATAGTCCATAGTCCATGGTCCATGGCAGCTTGGCGTTTGTATGAGAGTCGTGCGTTAACATGAATGAAGTGATTAGAGGCGCGGGTGATTGCTTGTTTCGAGAAATGTTCGGGATTACAAGTGTGACGATACTTAATGTTTAACTAAAACCCTCTCAATTATGGCTTTCAAATTTGAACAATTAAAGGTTTGGGAAAGCGCGCTGAAGTTGTCGGGTGAGGTAGCTGATTTGGTGAAGCAATTTCCTAAGGATGAAATGTATGTTTTGACTCCACAGATCAGGAGAGCAACGGATTCGATCTCGCTGAACATCGCTGAGGGATCAACGGGACAGTCGAATCCTGAGTTCCGGAAATTTCTGAGGTATGCCATCCGCTCGGCAATCGAAGTGGTTGGTTGTCTCTTCCTGGCGCGACAGCGAAAAATTGTAGACGATAAAATATTTCGAGACTATTATGATAAGCTGACGGTGCTGATCAAAGGAATCCAGGCACTGAAAAATTCCCTCAAATGAAAAGTCGGATCAGTATCGAAACACCAAAACAAACCATCGACCATGGACCATGGACCATGGACTTTGCGCGATTGCTCACAAACCCTCGAACATGCACATTGATTAGAAAGCACCAATGAAGAACAACCTCCTCCTAAGCGGTCTTGAAGCCGTCGAAATAACATCCCAATCCAACTTCATCAACATTGGAGAGCGCACGAATGTGACGGGCTCGGCGAAGTTTCTTAAGCTTATCAAGGAAGAAAACTTTGAACGTGCGCTGGAAGTAGCGCTGGACCAGGTTCGCGGCGGCGCGCAGGTGATCGATGTTAACATGGACGAAGGGATGATCGACTCGAAAGCTGCCATGGTGAAATTTCTTAACCTGATGGCAGCGGAACCGGAGATTGCCAAGGTGCCGGTGATGATCGACTCGTCGAAATGGGAAGTGATCGAAGCGGGACTGAAATGCCTCCAGGGAAAAGGAATCGTCAACTCGATAAGCCTCAAGGCTGGCGAAGAAGAATTCGTCCGGCAGGCGCGGCTGGTGAAACGATACGGCGCGGCTGTCGTGGTCATGGCCTTCGACGAAGATGGTCAGGCTGACACCTATGAACGCAGAACGTCCATATGCAAGCGGGCATACGACATTCTTGTCAACAAGGTCGGGTTCCCGCCACAAGACATTATTTTTGATCCTAATATTTTTCCCGTGGCAACGGGAATAGAGGAACATAGAAACTATGCCCGTGATTTTTTCAGAGCTGCACAGTGGATTCGCGAGAACCTCCCACATGTACACGTGAGCGGTGGGGTAAGCAACGTGTCGTTCAGCTTCCGCGGAAATCAAAAGGTGCGGGAAGCCATGCATGCGGCTTTTCTTTACCACGCCATCCAGCACGGCATGGATATGGGCATCGTCAATCCTACTCTGCTGGAGGTCTACGACGAGATCGACAAGGAATTGCTCGAGCGGGTCGAGGATGTATTGCTCAACCGCCGCGATGATGCCACAGAACGACTACTCGACTATGCCGAGAAAGTAAAAGGATCGGCCCGCAAGAAGGAGCAGGATGACGAATGGCGGAAGGGTACCGTCGAGGAGCGTATCACCCACGCGCTGGTCAAGGGGATCATTGACTGCATTGATGCTGACACCGAAGAAGCGCGCCAGAAATATGGTAAGCCGTTGGAGGTGATTGAAGGTCCATTGATGGCCGGCATGAACGTGGTCGGGGACCTGTTCGGATCGGGAAAAATGTTCCTGCCTCAGGTGGTCAAGAGCGCGCGCGTGATGAAGAAGTCTGTTGCGTATCTGACACCATTCCTGGAAGAGGAAAAGAAGAATAGCGGCCTCGTCGGGAAACCTGCGGCCAAGATACTGCTGGCGACGGTGAAGGGAGATGTCCACGACATCGGTAAGAACATTGTGGGCGTGGTAATGGCATGCAACAACTACGATATCGTCGACCTTGGCGTGATGGTGCCGTCTGATAAAATTCTCGAGACCGCCAGAAAGGAGAATGTCGACGCCATCGGGTTGAGTGGTCTGATTACGCCCTCCCTCGACGAAATGGTGCACGTAGCAAAGGAAATGCAGCGTGAAAAAATGTCATTGCCACTACTCATCGGCGGCGCGACTACTTCAAAGATTCACACTGCGGTGAAGATCGACCCGGCATATGACGGCCCCGTCGTTCATGTTCTGGATGCCTCGCGTTCGGTGCCTGTCGTCAGTGAGCTGGTGAACAAACAGACGCGGACGGATTTTACGGCACGTGTCAAGGATGAGTATAGCAAGATGCGAGCCGCGCATGCTGGGAAACAACAGGCGCAGAACCTCATTCCCTTGTCGGACGCGCGTGCGAACCCGGTTCAGACGGATTGGAAATCGCGGACCATCACGCGTCCGTTGTTTATCGGCCGCAAGGAGCTGCTTGACTTCCCGCTGAAGGAAATCCGCAAGTACATTGACTGGACACCGTTCTTTCAAACGTGGATGCTGGCAGGACGATATCCGGGAATTTTCAAAGACCCAGTCGTCGGACAGGAGGCCAAAAAACTTTTCGACGAAGCCAACAAGGCATTGGATGAGATTATTTCATCGCAGCGCTTACAGGCCAACGGTGTGATCGCATTTTATCCCGCTGTCCGGAACGGCGACGACGTCGATCTGTTCACAACCGAGACAGACACCAAGCCGTTCGCGACATTTCATTTTCTACGACAGCAGAACAAGAAAGCGCAGAACCTTCCGAACTTTTGCCTGGCGGATTACATTGCGCCGGACAGGGGCAGAGACTACCTCGGAATATTCGCCGTGACAGCGGGAATCGGGCTGGAGAAATTATTGGAAACGTATAACAAGAGTCACGATGATTATTCCGGCATCATGGCTAAAGCTCTCGCCGACAGGTTGGCGGAAGCGTTCGCAGAGTGCCTGCATGAGCGGGTGAGAAAGGAATTCTGGGGCTACGCTCCCGGCGAGAACATGAGCAATGAACAGCTGATCGACGAAGAATACGAGGGGATAAGGCCGGCGCCAGGATACCCGGCATGTCCGGATCATACTGAAAAGAGATTGTTGTTCGATTTGCTCGATGCGGAAAAGGCCGGGATTGTTCTCACCGAGTCGTTTGCGATGTGGCCGGGTGCGTCGGTGAGTGGGTTTTACTTCTCGCATCCTGATGCGCGGTACTTCGGACTTGGTAAGATTGGGAAGGATCAGGTCCTTGACTATTCGAAGCGCAAAGGAGTGGGAACGGATGTGGTGGAGAAGTGGTTGGGGACGGTGCTGGGGTATTAGGGGTGCTATTGTGC
>CAZLWX010000059.1:5786-23017 GCA_964563295.1 uncultured Roseivirgaceae bacterium
GGGTTGTGGGGTGCCTTAGGAGGTCATGTACGGTTTGACTGATATTGATTGTAATTCAGTCGTTGGGTATGTTTGTTGAGAATGTATTTTGATTTCTAACAGCAAGACCCTTTCAATGTATGAGCAAAGTAACTCGGTTTGAAGATTTGAAATGCTGGCAAGCTGCCAGGGAACTCGTGAGACAGGTTTACCTGACTTGCGATGAAGGCAAGTTGTCCAAGGACTTTGAAACAAGGGGACAACTGAAGCGCGCTGCACTTAGTTCAATGAATAACATTGCCGAAGGCTTTGCGCGGAATAGCTCAAGAGAATTTATTCGTTTCCTGGATTTTGCCCAGAGTTCATCCGTTGAAATTCAGAGCATGCTTTACGCTCTGGAAGACGTCAACTATGTTCCCGCAGCGTCCCTTAAATCGATCCGCCTTCAGGCGGACGAAACCAGAAATCTTACGATGGGATTAATTCACTATTTACGAAAAAACAGACCAATAAATAACCCAATCAAACAATAGCACAACAGCACAATTGCACAATAGCACAAAAAGCGCACACACTTTGAAAGTCATAGAACACTTAAAGAAAGCCAACAGCAAGACGCTGTTCACGATTGAAATTCTTCCGCCGCTGAAGGGCGAGAACATTAAGAATTTGTTTGCCAACCTCGACCCGTTGATGGAGTTTAAGCCCCCGTTTATCGATGTGACTTATCATCGGGAGGAGTATGTGTATAAGAAAAAGGAGAATGGCCTGCTGGAAAAAAGTTCAACGCGGAAGCGGCCAGGCACTGTCGGCATTTGCGCTGCGATCCAGAACTATTACAAGGTGGATACGGTGCCCCATATCATTTGCGGGGGATTCAGCATGGAGGAAACTGAAAACGCATTGATCGACCTTCATTTTCTCGGAATCGACAACGTGCTCGTACTTCAGGGCGACGCCATCAAGAACGAAGGCCGTTTCATGGCAGAACCGGATGGCCATAAATTCGCGTCGGAGTTGTTGCAACAGGTGGTCAACATGAATAATGGAAGATACCTGGATGAGGAACTGCAAAGTACGTCGCCGACAAACTTCTGCATTGGTGTTGCCGGTTACCCGGAAAAGCACTTTGCGGCACCGAACCTGAAAACGGACCTCAAGTACCTGAAACTGAAAGTTGACCTGGGAGCAGAGTATGTGGTCACTCAAATGTTCTTCGACAACAAGAAGTACTTCGACTTTGTGGACCGCTGCCGTGAGGCGGGAATCAACGTGCCGATCATCCCCGGCATCAAGCCCATCACAACCAAGTCGCAATCTCATATTTTGCCCACTACGTTTCACATCGACCTGCCGGACGACCTGGCGGACGAAGTTGAAAAGTGTAAGGACAACCATGAAGTAAAGGAGGTGGGAATAAAATGGGCTATCGAGCAATCGCGAGAACTTGTTAAGCGCGGCGTGCCGACACTGCACTTCTATTCGATGGGTAAGTCGGATCCGATTTACAGAATTGCGAAGGAACTGTTTTGAAAGTGGCGATTGGCGGTTGGGTGTTGGCCGTTGGCCCTTGGCCTTTGTCCTTTGTCCTTTGGCCTTTGACCTTTGACCTTTGTCCTTTGGCCCTTGTCCTTCAACCTTTGGCGTGTTCGGGTGTTGAGGTGTTCAAGTACCCGGGTGTTGTTCTCCCCTGCAACTTGTGACCTGTAACTTGTGACCTGTGCGGCCTTCAACCTTTGGCCTTTGCCAACGTATAATTATCGAAACACTATGGCCTATGTGGAACACGAATACATTATGGTTTGACATCTCACTTGTCACATTTATTTTCCTGCTGGGAAATATATTCATGGGGCACTTTGAGGAACGAAGTCCCGCGTGGCGTAAGCTCGTCAAATACATTGTCACCCTTGTGATTTTCCTTTCCTTGTCGGTCTTTATAAGCCGTACGGTGGCGTGGACAGTGCTTGGACTCGCTTTCATCCCAGTCGTTTATGTGCACGCCGTCTTGCTTCCGCGAAAGGGCATCAATGGTTGGACCGGCGAACCTCGGGGTAAGTACTACGAGTTCCGTGGTTGGAGCAAGGATATCTTCAACGAGAAGAGCGAATAACAGGATGTCCGTTCCCGGACGGTCTTGTTCAGGAAGGTACAGAGTCTAATCGCGCAATTGCGGCAATTTCCCGGTTTTCGCGGAAAATGAAGTGGCATCGTCATTGTAAATGCCATGCACAAATGAACCTTCCATGCTGAGAAACTACCTGCTCACAACCCTCCGGAACATTGCCCGCAGACGAGGCTTCTCGGCGCTAAACATCCTGGGCTTGTCGATTGGATTGGCGGCGAGCTTGTTGATCCTCCAATACGTTAAAGATGAGCTGAGCTATGACGACTTTCACACGAACGCCGACAGGATCTACCGCGTCCAGTACGACGCCTATCGCGACAAGGAATTGATGTTTCAATGTGCAACGGTGTTTCCCAAAGTTGCGCCGGCACTGAAAGCCGATTACCCGGAAATTGAGAATACCTGCAGGCTGTACCTCCGTTACGGCGGCGGGATCGTCAGGTATAATGATATCAGCATAAAAGAAGAAAATGTCTTCACCGTTGATCAGAGTTTCCTGGAAATGTTCTCTTACCCCTTGGTGTCAGGCGACCGCAACACAGCTCTGAAAGAAGCCAACACGGCTTTGGTAGAGGAAGAGACCGCGCGCAAATATTTTGGCGACGAAGACCCGATTGGCAAGCGGATTAAGTTCGGCAATCGCGAAGACTACGAGATCACCGGCGTAATCCGCTCACCTGAAAACTCTCACCTTAAATTCACGTTCCTTTTTTCGTACCCCACTCTCCGGGCAAACTGGGGTGATGATGTCGAGGAAGCGTGGGGCTGGTATGATTTCTACAATTACGTTCTGCTGAAACCAGGGTCCGATCCTGCCGACCTGGAAGCGAAATTTCCCGAATTCATCAGGAAGTATGGGCGTGAGGGCGACACTGAGCGAATGAAGTTTTCGTTGCAGCACCTCCCCGATATACATCTTTACTCGGATCTGATCCAGGAAGCCCGCGTCAATGGCGATGGGCGCTCGGTGTATTTTCTCATGGTCATCGCACTGTTTATTCTGGGCATAGCCTGGGTCAATTACATCAACCTCGCTACCGCTCGGGCCGTGGAAAGGGCCAAGGAAGTTGGCGTAAGGAAGGCTATCGGAGCCGAACGCAGGCAATTGATGTTGCAATTCATCGGCGAGGCATTCCTGCTCAATCTGTTGGCGGTGACGGTGGCGCTGCTGTTGTTGACCATTTCCATTCCCACATTCAACCAGTTGTCGGGAAAATCCCTTTCCAATAGTATTTTGCTGGAGCCAACACTATGGTATTCACTTGCGGGCTTATTCGTGGTGGGGTCATTGTTCTCGGGTGTTTATCCCGCGTTTGTGTTATCGTCTTACAAGCCGGCTCGAGTGCTGAAGGGCGCGATGTCGCGCTCGCGCGAGGGATTGATCTTGCGCAAGGCGTTGGTGATCGTTCAGTTTGTTTTTTCAGTCGGACTGATTGCGAGCACGCTGATCGTTTACCAGCAGTTGTCGTTTATGCAGAACCGCGATCTGGGTGTTGATGTTCAGGGGACCCTCGTGATCAATGCGCCCGGCGTGTTGCCTAATCGTCAGGCGTACTTCTCCCAGTTCACGTCATTCAGGAACGAGATGCTGCGCCACCCCGGCGTCACCAAGATGTCGGGGTCGACCGATATCCCCGGACGTCTCATTTACTGGACCAGCGGATCGCGCCGTGTGGGAGAGGGGACGGACGCCTTGACCAATGTGATCATGTACCGCGTCGGTGTCGACTACGACTTTTTCGATACGTATGGAAACAAGCTCGTCGCCGGCCGCTTTTATTCGCGGGAGTTTACCGGCGATAGCAGCAGCGTGGTGTTGAACAGAAGGGCCATTGAGACGCTGGGCTTTAAGAACCCCGAGGAAGCGATTGGCGACCGCGTGAGGATCGGCGGCGATACATTGACCGTTGTGGGAGTCATCGAGAACTACCACCAGGAAGGCCTTCGCACGGACTTCCGTCAGACTGCGTTTCACCTGGTGCCCGAAAACCACGAGTTCTACAGCCTTAAGGTAAGCGGTGACCTGCCGCAGACGATAGCTTTTGCACGCGAAAAATATCAGAGCACGTTCCCGGGCAACCCGTTCGACTACTTCTTCCTCGACACATTCTTCAATCGCCAATACGAAAAAGACGAGCAGTTCGGTCAGGTGTTCGGGTTCTTCGCGTTGCTCGCAATCTTCGTGGCGGGCCTTGGATTATTCGGACTCGCTTCCTTCACAGCGGCACAGCGCACAAAAGAAATCGGTATCCGCAAGGTGCTGGGCTCTTCAGTGCCGAATATCTTTTTCCTGCTATCATTCGATTTTCTCAAACTCGTGATTGCCGCAAACATCATTGCCGTTCCCCTGGTGTGGTTGCTGATGGAACGCTGGCTCGACACCTTTGCTTTCCGCATCAGCATTGGGGTTGGGATGTTCATCATCGCTGCCGTCGCAACCCTGCTGATCGCGCTGTTGACAGTGAGCTATCAGTCAATCCGCGCGGCAGTTGCTAATCCGGTTCATTCATTACGCTACGAATAATCTTTGCCATGCTGACTAACTATATAAAGATCGCTATTCGGTCACTGTTGAAATTCAAAGGATATGCTGCGATAAACCTGCTGAGTCTGGCCCTGGGGCTAACGGCGGGGATATTGATCCTTTTATATGCAGCGGACGAGCTTTCGTACGATAAGTTTCACACCAAAATAGACCGCATTTACCGGGTGGAAACCCGTTTCGTGGCTAACAAATCCGCGGAAAGCGAGTCGACCATGGATGCCAATGGGTGGGCGGTTGGCTCTACACTGAGAAATGAGTTCCCTGAAGTCGAGAAGGTCCTATACACGCGAAACGCCTCGTTCCTGCTGGTGAACTTCAACGACAAGCGTATCCGCGAACAAATTCATTTCGCCAGCCCCGAGTTCTTCGACATTTTCTCATTCCCGCTCAAAGAAGGAAATCCGGCGACAGCCCTGACGGAGCCTTACTCAATTGTCATCACGGAGAAAATGGCCGACAAGTATTTCCCGGGTGAAGATGCGTTGAACAAGACGATCGTGATGGCCGATACCCTTCAACTGGTAGTGACGGGTGTGATGGAAAACATACCCTCGAATTCACACATCCAGCTTGACATGCTGATATCGTTTGCCACCTATACGAAAGTATTGCGTCCCGACTTCTCGTACGACGGCGGTTGGGGAAACGTCAACATCAGGAACTATGTCCTGCTCAAGGAGGGCGTCGACGTCAAGTCATTTATGGCAAGAGCGAAAAACATTTACACCGATCATGTGGGCGAGTTGATGAAGGAGTGGGGTGTTGAGGCGCAAGTGCTGTTCACGCCGCTTTCGAAACTCTACCTGACCACGACGAGCGGCAACGGCATGGGCCCGGTCGGCAGCATCAGTCGCGTGCACCTGGTCACCGCCATTGCGGGGTTTGTGATCCTGCTCGCGTGCATCAATTTCATCAACCTCACCACTGCCCGTGCCGTTTACCGCGCCCGCGAGGTTGGACTAAGGAAAGTGATCGGCTCAACACGTCGTGCATTGATCCGGCAATTTCTGGCCGAGTCGTTCGCCCTGACCATCCTTTCGCTGCTGGTCGCTGTGGCGATGATCGGCGCTGTTCTTCCGCTGTTCAACCAGTTGCTGGACAAGGACTACAGCATGAGCGCTTTGGTTGAACCCATAATAGTGATCGGCATTGTTATCCTTTTGGTTGTCGTTGCTTTGCTTTCGGGTTACTATCCCGCGGTGGTAATGTCGAGGATGCGGCCTGCGGAAGTGCTGAAGGGCAAGTTTCACGCGGGCCGGGGAGGAGTGCAGCTGCGCCGGGCCCTGGTGGTTTTCCAATTTGTTATTTCTGTCGGACTGGTCTTGGGAACCTTGACGGTACTCGATCAACTTCGGTTTATGCAACGGCAGGATCTCGGCTTTGACAAGGACCAGATCCTTGTGGTTCGAGCCGACCTTGTCAGACCAGTAAATCCCGACGGCTTCAGGACCTTCAAGGGCGAGTTGGGGTCACTGGCGATGGTTGAGAACGTCACCTATGCGAATTCCCTGCCTGGAAACCCGGGATGGATCGGACAAGTGGCCTATCCCGAAGGAAGGACTGAGGAATCGGTTAGCGTCGAGTACATGGCTGTCGATGAAGATTATATCAAAACTCTTGGTCTCGAGATGGTGGCGGGACGAGGGTTTGACCGCGACCGGCAGGCGGAATTGAAGGATGGACTGGTCCTCAATGAGACCGCCGTGCACATGTTTGGATGGGCATCGCCCGAGGAGGCTATTGGAAAGAAGATCGCATCCCCGTCGTCCTATCCCGCGGGTGAAGTGATTGGCGTTGTCAAGGACTATCACCAGTTCGGCTTGCAGGACAATATTGGCCCGATGGCGATGGACTATCGCCCAGGTTTCGCCTACATGTATGCGATACGTTACAAGGCTGCGGACACAAAGCAGCTGATTGCTTCGGTAGAAGAACTATGGCGGAAGACATTTCCGGGTTATGACTTCAACTATTTCTTCCTGGACGATGACTTTGAAAAGCATTATCGCGCGGAGGAGCGACTGGCCACGGTGTTTGCATTCTTTGCTGGAGTGACGATTTTCATCGCGGTAGCGGGATTGCTTGGACTGGTGTCTTTCATGGTCGGCGCCAGAACGAAGGAAATCGGTGTCCGGAAAGTGCTCGGCGCGGATGTGCTCAGCATCACCTCGTTGCTTTCGAAGGAGTTTGTCGTCCTGGTATGCGTGGCCACATTAATCGCATTTCCTTTGGCGTGGTACGCCGCCGACCAATGGCTGCAACATTTTGCCACCCGTGTCGAAGTTAATCCATTGCTGTTCTTGCTGGCGCTCTTGATAGCGGTGGCGGTGACGCTGATCACAATCAGTTTTCAGACCATTCGGGCGGCGATGGCAAATCCGATCCAATCACTGCGTTATGAGTAAGGTGCAGCGGATGACACTTAAATGTGCTTTGATAATGTGCTTTGATGAAGTTTTCGATGGTGCGCGCCCCCGGTCAATCCCAACAGTTTCAGTGCTCCATTTTCCCAGTTGGGTGCACTAATGCGCCGACTCGGACCGAAAGGCTTTTGTAAGCACCAGTATTTTCATTTCTTAACAGGAACCTAATCTGACGATATCATGATAAGAAGCATCATCAAGACGGCCCTGCGTAACATGTTTCGCAACCGGTCATTCTCGGCCATCAATGTCATCGGGCTCAGCGTGAGCATGTCGCTGGCGCTTTTGGTGATCCTGCTGATCCGCGAGCAATATACATACGACAATTTTCACCGCGACGCGGACAGGATAATCCGGGTAAATACCCGTGCCCTTCGCGTCAGCGGGGGAAGCGAGGACTACGCCTCAACGCCTGCCGCCATTGGCCGGGTGATAAGGGACGATTATTCTTTTGCTGAGGAGGTTGTCCGCATCAACAGGCGTTTGAACGGCGACGCAGTATTCGGGAATGTGAACGTGCCGATCGGAGGGATGTTCGTTGACCCATCGTTCCTTCGCGTCTTCAATTTTCCGCTGGAGAAGGGAAATCCCGCGCGGGCGCTTGACGAACCCAATAGCGTGGTGCTGACTCAGGAGAGTGCGAAGAAAATTTTTGGAGATGAGGACCCTCTTGGCAAGACGGTTACGATCGTCGGATACGGCGAGTTTACAGTCACCGGCGTGTTGAAAGAGTTTGTCAGCAAGACGCATTTCGAGTTTGAGGTTTTGGCTTCCATGAGCACAGTGAGTGCCACGAGCCAGAACGAAGATATTCGCAGATCGCTGGAAAATTGGAATGATTACTACAGCAGCATGGTCTATGTGAAGCTTAAGCCCGGGAGGACGATAGATGAAGTTGAACGTGCGCTTGATGAGATCAACAAGAAATACTACACCAACCTCACCCTTGAAACGCGAGACCGCGGTTATGAATTTTTCGTGATGCGCCTGGCAGAGATTACTCCGGGACCAGGCATGTCGAATCAGATGGGCACGGGCATGCCGACCACGTTGATCGTATTTCTCAGTGTACTTGTCGGTGTGGTGATGGTCATGGCGTGCTTCAACTACACCAACCTGATGATAGCAAAGTCGTTGTCACGCGCCAGGGAGATTGGCGTTCGCAAAGTCGTGGGAGCGAATCGATACCAGGTATTCTTCCAGTTCGTCGGTGAAGCGATTATTTTCGCCATCATTTGCCTGGCGTTCTCGTACCTGCTGCTCCAGTTGTTGAAGCCGGCGTTTATGCAACTGGGATTCGCCAGTCAGTTCGACTCTACCTTGAAGGAGGACTACATGCTGTATGTGATGTTCTTCATGTTTGCGGTTGGGGTAGGTTTGATTGCCGGGTTGCTTCCCGCAGGTTATCTGTCGGCTCTGCGACCGGCCAGAGTGCTCAAAGATTCCGGCAACCTGAAGCTATATTCCAGATTGACATTCCGGAAGGCATTGATCGTTGCCCAGTTTACGATCTCAATCGCCTTTATCATTGTTGTCCTGGTGATCCATAGGCAGATTAAATTCATGGTGACGACTGACTACGGAATCAACGACCGGAACATGGTGAATGTGCGCCTGCAGGGCATGGATTTCCAAAAACTCGCCAGCGAGTTGACATCGGTACACGGCGTGGTGAGCATTGGGGCTGTTTCACATCAGCTGGGCACCTGGGCAGACCGTTCCAGCGATTACAGAAGAAACCTGACCGATACCCCATTCGGGATGCGCGATTTTATTGTTGATGATAACTACATCAATAACCTGGATCTGAAGTTTCTTGTGGGTCGAAATTTTGATCGCGTGGAGCAGGGCGTTCGCGAAAAGCACGTCATCCTGAATGAGCAGGCCCTGTCCATGTTCGGATTCACCGATGCCCGGTCCGCACTCGGCCAGTCAATTATCGTCGATGACTCGACGATGCTCGAAGTGATTGGGGTAGTAAAAGATTTTCACTTTCGTCCCCTTAGCTATCAAATTGGACCGCTTGCCCTTCGGTACAACCCGCAGGGCTGGTCGTACCTGAGCGCGCGGATTGCTCCGGGTCAGCAGGATGTCGTCATTGCATCGCTGGAAGCAATTTGGAAAAAACTGGATCCCGCGCACCCCATTGACTGGAAAATGATGGATGATGAGATCGATGATGCCTACGCGCGAGCTGGCTTGTTCGACATTCTCAACATTGTGGCGTACATATCCATACTCTCCGTGACCCTGGCTTGCCTGGGGATGCTGGGCATGGCGATGTATTCAACTCAAACGCGCATGAAGGAAATCGGAGTCAGGAAGGTCATGGGCGCTAGCGCGACGTCGATAACGCTGTTGCTCAGTAAGTCATTCCTTGTTCTTATTGGTGTAGCGGGCCTGATCGCCGCACCCATTGCGATCTACCTGGGTCAGATGTTCCTTGACATGTTTGCTTATAAAATTGAAGTGACGCCGCTGATTATCATCGCAGGCCTGGTCATTGTCGGCGGCCTCGGGTGCATGACCATTTCGTCGCAAACGTGGAGGGCGGCTGCTTCCAATCCGGTTAAGACACTTCGGTATGAGTGAAAGGATAAAAAAAGTCCCTGGTCCACGGTTGACTCCCGATAGTCCCGATAGCTATCGGGATCGGGACCACGGTTTTGGGGTGTCTCGACGCGTTTTGGGTGAACGAATTTAGTTGATGGTCGTTGACCAAGCTGTTTGGCTCACTGGCCGATGTAACCTTTTGGATATTGTCAAGTACCAGGATGAATTAAACCACTCCCTATGATCCGGAATTATGTAACCTCCGTCATCCGTTATGTTTCGCGCAACAAGGCCTTCACAGCAATCAATGTGCTGGGGTTGGCGGTTGGTATGGTGGCGTGCATGCTCATTACACAATTCGTGTTGCATGAGTTCAGCTACGACAATTTTCATGAAAAGCGCGACCGGATATTCCGACTTCAGCTCGACCGGTACGACAAGGGTCAACTGTCGACCCGCTGGGCGGCCGGCGCGTCGGGAATTGGACCTGACCTCAAGGCCGATTTTCCGGAGGTGGAAGCCTTCGTGAAAATGACGCCGTCCAATGCCATGTTCTCCTATGGCGACCTGTACTTTAAGGAAGATGGAGTATACTATGCTACCAAGGATTTTTTTCGTGTCTTCACGGTGCCTTTGATTTACGGTGTCGACTCCACTGTGTTGAAACAGCCTTTCAAAGTGGTTCTTTCGCATTCGATGGCGAAGAAATATTTTGGTGATGAAAATCCTGTGGGCAAGATTATCAGGAATAACGGCAGAATGGAGTACGAAGTGACCGGTGTGTTCGAGGATCTGCCACCCAACACGCATATGAAGATTACGGCGCTGTTTTCATACTCCAGCTTCGAGGCGCTCGTAAACAATCCCGATGGCATGAAAAGCTGGCAGTGGGATGGTCATTTTACGTATATCCTCCTTGATGAGAAGGCCCGCGCTGCTGAATTCGAGGCCAAGCTTCCCGACTATGTTGAGAAGAAGGTAGGAGAGGAACTCAGGCAGTACGATGCGCAAATGGTATTTCACCTACAACCCATCACGGACATCCACCTGGATTCTAATTTTATCGGGGAGTTCAAGGCCAACGGCGACCGCGAGGCGGCGTACTTCCTGGCCATTGTCGCCGCGCTTATACTCGTGATCGCCTGGATAAATTACATCAACCTCTCGACAGCCAAATCGATTGAGCGTGCGCGCGAAGTTGGCGTCAGAAAGGTTATGGGCGGGTTCCGGGCACAGCTCATTCAGCAGTTCCTGTTTGAATCATTGCTGATGAATGTGGTGGCGATGACAATCTCGGTCGGCCTTGTGATTATCCTTACGCCTTCTTTTAGCACACTCACAGGCCGCGAACTTGGCTATGTGCTGTTTAATCAACCGATGTTTTGGATTTGGATGGCTGCACTGATTATCGGCGGCGCATTGCTGTCGGGATTGTATCCGGCATTTGTCTTGTCAGGTTACCGACCCGCAGAGGTTCTGAAGGGCCGCTTTAAGAACACGGCTGAAGGAATATTTTTTCGCCGGGGTATGGTAGTGGTTCAATTCATCGCTTCTATCACCTTGATCGTCGGTACATTCACCGTGTACCGGCAGATACGATTCATGCAGGATCAGGACCTGGGAGTCAACCTGGATCAAACACTCGTGCTTCGATCGCCAAACGTTGTTGACTCCACCTACCAGCAGAAGTTTCAGGTATTCAAAGAACGCGTAAAACAATACGCTGAGGTTATTGCCATGACCGGTTCGACATCGGTGCCTGGTGAGCAGCCGGGTTGGAACGCAGGCGGCATCCGACTTCTTAGCCAGGGAGACAACGACTCGAAACAATACCGCGTGATCATGATGGATCACGATTTTATCAACGCCTACGGGCTTGATGTCCTGGCAGGTCGCGGGTTTTCGGGCGAGGTGCCCAGGGAATATACGAATGTGCTGCTCAATGAATCAGCAACGAGGCAGATGGGCTTTACCGATATTAGCCAGGCTCTCGACCAGCAGATCTTCTTTTGGGATGACACGTTCAGGATTGTCGGAGTCCTGAAAGACTATCATCAGGAATCCCTGAAGAAGGCATTCGAGCCACTGATCTTCCGGTATAATGACGCGCCGGGTGGATTCTACTCGATCCGGTTCAACACCTCACGGGTAAGGGAGTCGATGGCTCGCTTCGAGGAACTTTGGAAGGAAATGTTCCCGGGTAATCCGTTTATCAGTTTCTTTCTCGACGACCGCTACAATCAGCAATATGAAGCCGACCAGCAATTTGGAAAAGTGTTCGGAATCTTCTCGGGCCTGGCGATCTTTATCGCTTGTCTCGGATTGTTTGGACTTTCGTCGCTAACGATCATTCAACGCACCAAAGAGATTGGCATCCGAAAGGTTTTGGGGGCGTCGGTTGGAAGAATCCTGACCCTGGTGAGTCGTGATTATGTTATTCTCATGCTCGTGGCAATTGTGATCTCGACACCCCTGGCCTGGTGGATCATGGACCTTTGGTTGCAGGACTTCGCTTACAAGATTCCACTGAATTGGTGGCTTTTCGCAATTCCCAGTATAGTGGTCGTCGCGATCGCGCTCGTAACTGTCTCGGTCCATACGCTCCGGGCCGCGACGACCAGCCCGACCAAATCACTGCGTTACGAGTAGCGTTGACCAGCTGCGTTATTATCAAATGCGATAGTAGGGCGTTTTTTCCCCAACTTATCGCAAAGGATAATCGCGATTTATGATGCGTGCTCGTCGATTGTGATCAGGCAGAAGAAATCCTGCAATGATATATTATGGATAGCCAGTATCCGGACTAATGATTTCAGGGTGATATTGGCTTTTCCTCGTTCGATCCTCCAGTACTGGATTTCAGGTAGATCGTATACTTCTGCGAACTCTTTTATCGTGCTATGCCCTTTCTTGACGCGCAATTCCGCGAGGGTTGCTCCAATCGTTTCAAGAATGTTGGCGAATGCCTTGTTTGACTTCATGTTGGAAGACGTAATCATCCCCATCTGCTGTCAAAATCACATGCCGCCGACGGCATTAGTGGAATGATTTTTTTACGGTCGGTTAGTTATTCACGTCCTCTTCCCACTATGATGACCATTAAAACTTGTCTACTGGTCACTGACGATCCCGACGACCACCAGGCCTTTTCCGAAGCGCTTGCAGAAATTTCTTCCAGGACAATTGTATTGATCATTCTGGATAGTGAAAAGGCGATCACGCTGCTCAATTCCGGAAAATTCATTCCCGATTTTGTTTTTCTCGACCTTACTACCCCAGGCCTACACGTCAATACGTTCTTGATGTCGATCCGGCGGGGAGGGCAGCTGGCCAACACCCAAACTGTTCTTTATGGTGAAAAAGCGGTCTTTAATCGGTTGAAGGATCCTGGCGACGCCGTCTTCTTTTCGAAGGAATTCGAGTATTCCGAATTACGGACGTTCCTTCGCCGGTTGATGGAATAGTCGGATTATCATAAAAGATAATATTGGCACGGAAATTTACACTGTTCTTGATTATCGATATTGACAACGAGCGTAGGTACCATACCGATTCTAGAACTCCGAAAGCTGCTTCATGCTATTCGGGACAGGCAGCCGGACGTAGGCATTCGCTTTCGCATGATGGGGGAGATGTGGCAGAGCCAGTTTTCCCGGATTATTCACGTCAGCAAGCATACTCTTCTTCTGAAACCGGAGGGAACCGAAAGGCTCATGTTCATCCGCAACATGAACACTGTTATGCAATTCGAGTTGGATCAGGCATTTCAGCAATATCAACCTTATTTTCACTACGCCGTCGATCCACCGCTCGATGGAGCCGAAGACTTCTAGCGTTCGCAGTATTTTGGATTTCTCAGCGAAGCAGTTAAATTTATTACCGGCGTATGCCATCCGGCTTTGGTAATTAACCTTACAACTATGAGACATTTTACGTTTGTTGTCCTCGCCGTGGTCACCAGTGTTCCCGTGATTGCGCAGGACACTGAAAAGGCTCCTGAAGGCTTTGTTTCACTTTTTAATGGGAAGGACTTGACGGGATGGAAAATACCGGACGGAGACAATGGCCATTGGAAGGTAGTGGGCGGTGTGATCGACTACGATGCGGAGAGTGAATCGAACCAGGATAAGAGCCTCTATTCGGCAAAGGAATACAAGGATTATGTTCTTTATGTTGATTGGAGAATCAAGGAAACGCCGTGGAAGAATACACATGTGCCGTTAATCCTTCCCAGCGGACTCCATAAACTTGACGCCAATGGGGAAGAGATTCAAATGGTCGTTCCCGATTCGGATTCAGGCATCATTCAACGGGGTTTTGGAAAATGCCAGGCTAACATCTGGTGCTGGCCGATCGGGTCAGGGGAAGTCTACGGCTATCGCATGGACGATCAGATGCCCGCTGACGTGCGACGCGGAGTTACACCAAAAGTGAACGCCGATAAAAATATTGGTGAATGGAATACATTCAAGATAACGATGAAGGGCAACCGGATGAGCGTTGAACTGAACGGCATTTTGGTCATTGACAACGCATTGTTACCGGGTATGCCCGAAAAAGGACCAATCGGTCTGCAGCATCACGGTTCCAAAAAGGACGGCGAGTGGAATAGCCCGCCGTCCCTTGTTCAGTTTCGAAATATTTTCATTAAGGAAATCTGAAAGTAATTCCTGGCACTATTGTGCTTTGCGCGCGGACTTAAACTCAGAGCCCTCCTTCCATTGTGGCCACTGATCTTCGAACGCCAGTCGCTTGCCGACCTGGAAAAGTAGCTTAAGGTCTTCTATTCCGCCTTCGAAATTCATGCGGGCGGTGTCAAATTCATCAGAAGGCTGGTGGTAATATTTTTGCGTGTACTCGTTCTTTAGCTGTCGCCCATATTCCGTTCCCTTGCCTTCAAAATCGCTTCCCGCAGAAATGTACAGCGCGGGTATCCCTACTTTCGCGAAGTTGAAGTGGTCGGAGCGGAAATAAAATCCCTTCTCGGGTTCGTCTTCAACGGTGACATCGCGGTTCAGCTTTTGTGCTTCTTCCCTAAGATAGTCCTCCAACTCCGATTGTCCAGAGCCGATCACCATCACGTCTTTCATTTTGCCGAATGGGTTCAAGCCATCCATGTTGATGTTGGCAACGGTTTTCTCCCTGGGGTAGATCGGGTTTTCGGCGTAGTAAGCCGATCCCCAGAGACCTTGCTCTTCGGCAGTGACGGCCAGAAACACGAGTGAACGCTGTGGCTTGTTCTCGAGACTTCTGAAGGCTTTGGCTAGCTCCAGCAACCCGGCAGTACCGCTGGCATTGTCAAGTGCCCCGTTATAAATACTGTCGCCCTCGGCATTTGGCTTGCCAATTCCGAGGTGGTCCCAGTGCGCGGTATAAATAATGTATTCATCCGGTCTTGTCGTGCCCGTAATCTTGGCCACCACATTGTGTGATTTGTCGTATCGAGCTTCAACGGTCATCGATGTGCTGAGCCGAACATTCAATGATTTTCCTTTATAGCCGGGCTGGCGCGCACGCGTCAGTTCGTCGTTAAAATTAAGTCCGGCAGCAGTGAACAATTTTTCTGTCGCGGGCAGTGTAAGCCAACCAATGCCTTCGCAAAATGTCTTGTCCTTGCCGCGGGAGTCTAAATACAGGTGCGGACTATTCCAATTGTTTTGAAGAACCCCAAATGGATACCCTGCCGGTACGGTGCTGTGGATTACAAAGCAACCTTTGGCTCCCTGGCGCGCAGCTTCTTCGTACTTGTACGTCCATCGGCCATAGTAGGTCATGGTGTTGCCTTTAAAGAAAGTCGTATCATTACCGCCGAAGCCCGGGTCGTTCACCATCACCAATACGATTTTGCCTTTCACGTCGAGACCTTCATAGTCATTCCAGTTGTATTCCGGTGCCACCACCCCAAATCCGGCGAAAATCACCTCCTCGTCTTTCCATGTCACTGTCGGATCGGTTCGCTCGGTGTGAAGGACATATTCATCAAATCCTTTCAGGTCAAAATTTCCTTTCGGACCTTTTACGCGCATGGTGTTTTCAGCAGTGGCCGTTATTTCCACCATGGGAACCTCCTGTAGGTAACTCTCGCCGTTTCCAGGTTCAATTCCCAGGTCCTTAAACTCCTGTTGCAAATAGTCCAGGGTCTTTTTTTCTCCTTCGGTGAATGGTCTGCGCCCCTGGAACTCGTCGGAAGACAACGTGCGAATGTGGTTCTCCAAGCCGGCTACTGTGAACGACGAAAGCCCATCTTCCTGGTCATACCGGTCGGGCGCTGAGCACATCACCATCGAAGAAATGGCTATGACCATCAGGAAATTTTTCATAGTTATTGGTTTTTGGGTGTGAGTTGTGAAAATAATGATTATTGACAAGTTTTTTAACGTCGAAAAGTTTTCTGATCCGAAAGCTTCGCCAATACTGGACCCAAACTTCCTATATTGGAACAAGATTAAATGGATCAGAAACGAATACCAGCGGCCGAAATGTCAGCGGAGTTCCTCCGAATTCTCCAAAGCGTAGGCTTTTCGTTGGAGAAAGCGCGACAGTGCGCCGACCTCTTTACCGCCAACAGCCTTGACGGTGTCTATACACACGGCGTCAACCGGTTTCCGCGGTTCGTTGAATACATTCGAAAAGGTTACATCAGCGTTGACGCTGAACCATCACGCGTTTATGCTGCCGGTGCATTGGAACAATGGGACGGCAACCTGGGTCCCGGTCCGCTGAATGCGATAACGTGTACGGATCGCGCGTTGGAATTGGCTGATGCGCATGGCCTTGGCTGTGTATCACTTGCTCACACGAATCATTGGATGCGCGGCGGAGCGTACGGATGGCTTGCGGCGCGGAAAGGGTATGGATTTATCGGATGGACCAATACCATCGCCAACACACCCGCATGGGGTGCACGGGATGCGCGTCTGGGTAACAATCCTCTCGTCATCGCAATTCCATATCGCGACGAAGCGGTGGTTCTCGATATGGCCATGTCGCAATATTCCTATGGGGCGATGGAACTTTACCAATCGCGAAAGGAGAAGCTGCCCGTTGTTGGAGGCTTTGACCTGAGAGGCAATCTCACGGATGACCCGTCGGCCATTCTCGAATCGCAGCGAGCTCTTCCGATCGGTTTCTGGAAAGGAGCTGCACTCTCGCTGCTTCTCGACCTCCTGGCCACAGTGCTGTCAGGTGGAAATTCCACATCGGTGATCTCAAAATCGCCGGCGGAATACAGTGTCTCGCAAGTCTTCATTGCTTTCAGCCTTCAGAAGTTATCGCACGCAAAGGCGATTCCGGAATTGATCGCCCGGGTGATCGAAGACTATGAGCAGTCGATACCGATTGACAATCGACATTCCATACGCTACCCCGGAGAGAAGGCGCTGAGATTAAGAGAGGAGAATCTCGAGAAAGGGATACCGGTTCAGCGTGAGGTTTGGAAGTCGATACTTGCTCTGGGGCGTTAGCGGTTGGCCCACGTACGCCGTCCCTACGGGACTTTGTAACCTGTAACTTGTAACCTTTCAGCCGTGGTCCCGATCCCGATAGCTATCGGGACTATCGGGAGTCGACCGTGGACCCGTTTGGCCTTTAACCTTTGGCCTTT